>CAKAPZ010000016.1 GCA_916720015.1 uncultured Atopobium sp.
GGTTTTGCGGTTTATCGTGTTTACGGAATTGCTGCAGGTAAAAAAGGCTGCTGCTCTGATGAGGGAACAGGCGTTACTACCTGTAACACAGAGCAGGTTTCTGCTGCAGATGGTCCAGAAGACAAAGATGAATCTCATTACCCTTATGTTCAGACCTTTGAGATTGGTGGTATGACTTGCCAGAACTGCGTCAATCATGTGACTCGAGCTCTCGATAGTATTGATGGAACATGGGCGCAGGTTACTCTAGCTGGTGGTCAGGCACGTATCCTCAGCAAAAATCCAATTGATGTCGATGCGTACCGAGCTGCCGTAGAGAAAGAAGGCTACCGTCTTCGTGCGTAAGCACAACAAGATCTTCTCGCAAGAAACAAACTTTGAAGAAATTTTGTAAAACTTGCGTAATAGCTGTGCAAAGTAGCGCTCTTTGGCTTGTTTAATCAGCCGAAGAGCGCTATCCTATTGCCCGTATGGCGTCAAGCTATGCACTGTATCTGTTGGCCCCCGAGAGCATGTAAGTTTCCGAGTAGAGAAGCCCACGTATTGGCACTCTGGCAGCAACCATGTTGACCGGGGCCCCGTTTTGGAAGGGGTCCACCTTTGAGTGAGATTCAGAACTCGTCCATCTTCTCTTTGGATGAAATTTCCGATGAGGAAATGAACAGCCTGATCGACGGCACTGTCACCGACTTTGATGAGGGAGATCTTGTCAACGGCACCGTCGTCAAGATTGAGCGTGATGAGGTCCTCGTAGACATTGGCTACAAGTCTGAGGGCGTTATTCCTGCTCGTGAGCTTTCTATTCGTAAAGACGTTAACCCTGCAGAGGTCATCTCCCTGGGTGAGGACGTCGAGGCTCTTGTTCTCCAGAAAGAGGACAAAGAGGGCCGTCTGGTTCTCTCCAAGAAGCGTGCTGAGTACGAGCGTGCTTGGAAGGCAGTTGAGGATAAGTTCAACGCTGGTGAGACCGTTGAGGGCGAGGTTATCGAGGTTGTTAAGGGCGGCCTGATTCTTGACATTGGCCTCCGTGGCTTCCTGCCTGCATCCCTTGTTGACCTCCGTCGTGTCAAGGATCTTGGTGCATTCATGGGCACTCGTATTGAGGCTCGTGTTATCGAGATGGATCGCAACCGCAACAACGTTGTTCTTTCTCGTCGTATTGTTCTTGAGGAGGCTCGTAAGGCAGAGCGTCAGGACATCCTGGGCAAGCTCCAGGTTGGCATGAAGCTCAAGGGTACTGTTTCCTCCATCGTTGAGTTTGGTGCATTTGTTGACCTTGGCGGCATTGACGGCCTGGTTCACATTTCCGAGCTTTCTTGGAACCACGTTAACCACCCATCTGAGGTTGTTAAGGTTGGCCAGGAGGTTGAGGTTCAGGTTCTCGACGTTGACCTTAACCGTGAGCGTATCTCCCTTGGTCTTAAGCAGACTTCCGAGGATCCATGGCGTGTACTTGTTTCCAAGTATCCAGTTGACGCTATTATCGAGGGCACTGTCACCAAGCTTGTTACCTTCGGTGCATTTGTTGACCTTGGCAACGGCGTTGAGGGCCTTGTCCACATCTCCGAGATGGCTAAGCAGCACGTCACCGCTCCATCTCAGGTCTGCAAGGTTGGCGACGTTGTACAGGTAAAGGTCATGGAGATTGATCTTGACCGCCGTCGCATCTCCCTGTCTATGAAGGCAGCTGCAGAGACCCTTGGCATTGACATTGAGGTCACTCCACTTCCAGAGGAGGAGCGTGCAGCAGCAGAGGCAGCAGCAGCTGAGGCTGAGGCTGATCTTGAAGCTCACCTTGTTGAGTCTGAGGCTAACGCACAGGCAACTGAAGAGGCTGCAGAGTAGAGCACTTTGCGTTCTAGAGATTTGTCAAGAGACGTCATCGAAAGATGGCGTCTCTTTTTTTATGTGAGCAACAAATATCTCTATTCCTTCAGCAGGATGATAATGCGAAAATATAACGCTAAGTTTTTATTCTGAGGAGGAATACGCCTATGACATCAAAGATGCAGGGCCGCAGTTTTCTTGTTGTTATGTTTGCATTTTTGGCAGCTTTAATCTTTATGCCAAATATTGTATACGCTGCAAGTAACAATTCGTTCTATAACGGCACTACTACTAACGTGTCTCCCTCTGTGAGTGCAGATGGCCTTATTGAGCGTTCTATTTACTTTACAGATGCTTCAGGTCAGACATCTAACTACGCTTATAAGGATAATGACACCACTCAGATGAACCGCTCCATTGTAGATATTGATAAGTATCAGAATCTGCAGGCAGTGGTAAAGATTACCAACATCTCTTCATCTCCAGTTTCTGTAAACGAGATTATGCAGCTGCCACTTACTTACTATGCCAGCTCAAGTCCTAATCCCGATTTGCGTGCAACAGGATTTGCCTTCTCGTCAACTAATGCAACAACTGCAATTAACCTGAACATTAATGGACTGAACGGTGGTTCTGGTTCTCAGCCTGCAGCCAATGCTTATGCTGCATACCAGGCAGCTGGTCAGGACAATGCTGAGATGCGTTCCGTTTCTATCTCTGGTACTCTGGCTGCTGGTGAGACCATTACGCTTACCGTTCCGCTGACACTCACCAATGGTTCAACTCTTAATCTGTACGGCACTAACTATGTGGGTCTTACCCAGTATCTGCTTGACCACAGAACCTCTTACGGAAACCCTCGTGTTTCAGTCAGGTTTGCAAGGCAGGTCCTGGAAGAGGGAACAAACAATTCCATTCTTAGCAGCAACAAGAAATATCTGGGCGTAATTATTAAGCCTGACGGCAGCTATTACGCTATTCCACAGGACGAGTGGAATTACATGCCAACTATTTCTGCAAGTGATATTCACGTTGACAATATCCTGTATGAAGACCGTCACAGCGCAACAGAAAATGATGCACTGTATACCGGTGGTGCATACTACATTGATTTGACCAATATTAAGAATGCCATGAGGGATTATGGCTATTCAGTTCACACTGGAAATTCCAATAGGGGACTGTACCTCAATCTTCCTGGCTGGCAGCTTGCTGTTGATAATGACCTTACTGATGATGTATATCAGGAGTATTCGTACACTTCTCTTTCAGGCAGCAACCTTGTCATCAATGCTTCCGAGAACTCAACTGACGAGCTTGATCTTAACAACGGCGTTATCTCTCCTCTTTATACAGAGCTCAGGCAGGTAGTTACGGCACACGACAGCACTATTACTGCTAATCAGGATTCCTGGACTATTCTTGATAACCTTGATGCTATGGTTGATCACAGCGCCGGTCAGGTTACCCCTGCTGCTGGTTCTGCTGATGCTCGCGTAAAGGTTGTTGATCAGAGTGGTGCAGTTGTACTTGATACCGCAACTATGGATGCAGCAACTGTTGCTCAGAAGGCAGAAGAGATTTCCAAGACTCCAGGCGCATATTCCGTCACCTATTACTATTACTTTAATGGCAATGCTGCAGCTGCAGGCAATGACTACGAGGCAGCAAAGACGGTTACCCTCACTGTTGAGTCTGATACTCCAGCTCCAGCACCAACTCCAGCTCCAGAAGAGCCTTCTAACCCTGCTTCTCCTGTAAAAGAGAAGAAGACAAAGAAGAAGAAAGCACAGCTTCCTAATACGGGAGAAGAGCTTCTGGTAATGCCTCTTATGGTTATGGGTGCATCTGCTTTAACAGCCGCAGGTCTTATGAAGCGTAAGCACTAAGACAGAGAGTATTTCTCGTCAAAGGTAATTTCATTGGCAGGTATCGTTTTGGTACCTGCCAATATTTTTATAGACAAAATGGACAACTGTCCAAAAATGCTTAGTCAATTTTTATGTTTCAATATAGGCAATTCCTATATGGTTAGACAAAAAGTGCAGGTAAATAGATTTTGCTGTTATCGGCGCAATTTAATGTTTCATGTCTATTTCATCCTAGGTATATATGGGTAGATGCTGGTAATTGTTTTGTATAGTTATCTAACCCCAGCAGGGTTGTCTTATAAATCGTTTTAATAAGAAAGAAGGGTTAACATGCTGGAGAACTCACTAAGCCGTCGTAATTTTTTGAAGGCATCAGGTATGGTAGCGGCTGGTGGTGGCGCATCTATGATGCTGGCTGGCTGCAACTCTCCTTCTACTGATACTACTCAGACATCTGATAAGAAGAAGATTCTTCGCTATGGTTCTGCAAATTCTAAGCAGGGCCTTGATATGCAGCGTGCAAACAACTCCCAGTCCGCATGCGTTGCAGACTCTGTTTGTGAGTCCCTGCTCCGTTGGACTGAGGACAACGAGCTTGTTACATGCCTGCTTAAAGAGATTCCAACCTTTGAGCCTGATGGTGTCACCCTTAAGTGCGAGCTCAAAGAGGGTATTAAGTTCCACGATGGTACTACTTTGACTGCAAAGGACGTTAAGTACACCTTTGAGCGTATGTTTAAGCCAGAGACCAAGGCTCTCTCTACCAGCTTCTTTGATAAGATCAAGGGCGCTCCAGAGATGCTTGCTGGTAAGGCTACTGAGCTTGAGGGTCTGACTGTTCAGGACGACACTCACTTTACCTTTACGCTCTCTGAGCCTTACATTGTCTTTGTAAGCGTTCTTGGTATTTCCTATGCTTGCATCTTCCCAGAGAAGGCTTGCGAGGCTGCTGGTGCTGATTGGGGTACCGGTACTAACCTCATTGGTACTGGTAAGTACAAGATTAAGAGCAACGATGACACTACTGAGGTAGTTCTTGAGCGCTTTGATGACTACCACGATGGCAAGCCAGCTCTGGATGAGATTCGTATTCACTACTACGACGATTCCAACACTCAGCTGCTTGCATTCAAAAACAACGATATTGACTTCTGCGATCTTCCATCTTCTCTGTATCAGCAGTATTCAAGCGATGCTGACGTCAAGGACCTTATCACTGCATATCAGACTCTTGGTGTTAACTTCATCAACCTCAACCTCAAAGAGGGCTTTGAGCTTACCGATCCTAAGGTTCGTCAGGCACTTTCCCTGGCAATTAACCGCCAGGAGCTCGTTGACAACATTGCTTCCGGTAACGGCACCGTTGCAAGCGGTTGGCTTGCACCAGCAACCCCTGGTTACGACAAGAGCGCACCTGCTTTTGCGTATGATCCAGAGAAGGCTAAGTCTCTTCTCTCTGAGGCTGGTGTTTCTGGTCTTAAGCTTTCTGCAAAGGTTAGAAAGTCTTACGAGAAACTCCTTGTTGCTGTCCAGGAGTACTGGAGCAAGATTGGCGTTACCCTTGATGTCCAGGTAGAGGACAACGCAGTTTGGAACACTGACTGGGCTGCTGGTAACCTTCAGATTACTACACTTGGTTGGTATCCACTGTTTGCTGATGGCGATCAGCACCTCTATACCTACTTCTACAGCACCAACGCTGCAAAGAAGTCTTCCTTCTACAACAACCCAGAGTTTGACAAGCTTCTTGTTGAGGGTCGCTCTGAGTCTAACAAGGACAAGAGAACAGAGGATTACAAGGACGCAGATAACTTGCTCACACGTACAGACTTCGCAACACTTCCTCTGTACTGGCCAAAGAACTCCTTTGTCGCTAAAAAGTACGTCAAGAACGCTAAGGTTGGAAACTTGATTTATCACTTCTTTGATATTGATATTGATACATCAAATTCCGATTACACCGTTCCAGAGGACTAAGTAGCAAACTTGCTATAAACTTTAAAGCGGCATCTAAGATTCTTGGATGCCGCTTCATTTTCTTGAGGGGAGAGGAGCTCAGGAGTGAGATCGTTTCTAATCAAACGAATCCTTCAAGCAGTGAGCGTTGTAGTTTGCATTTCTGCTTTAACGTTTTTTGTCTTGAACATTGTCCCAGGTGACCCAGTACGAGTCATGATGGGCGATATGGCTGATGAAGCTACGGTTCAGCAAGTCCGTCACACTATGGGCCTTGATAAGCCAATTCCAGAGCAGTACGCAAACTGGTTTGTAAAAATGCTTGGTGGAGATTTTGGAACTTCTTACACTCAGAAGCGCCCTGTCATTGCACTTTTGACAAAGGCTCTGGGCGTTACGCTGCGCTTGGCAGTGTTCGCGTATCTTTTTGCCATTGTGCTTGGTCTATTGATGGGTATTCTCGCCGCAGTAAACCATGGAAAATGGCTTGATAGAACACTTATGTCGGCCGCAATCTTTGGTATTTCTGCTCCATCGTTTTGGGTGGCATTAGTACTGCAGATTATTTTTGCTTTGACGCTTAAGTGGTTCCCGCTCTCTGGCGTTAAAACTCCTACCGCGTACGTTCTTCCTGTTATTGCATTGGGCTCTCGTTATGCAGCAAGTATTGCCCGCGTTACCAGGACCAGTATGCTGGATGTATTAAACCAGGACTACATCAGAACTGCTGAAGCTAAGGGCTTAAAGCGCTCTGCTATTGTTTTGAAGCATGCGCTCAGAAATGCTCTGATTCCCATTATTACTATTGCTGGATCTCAGCTGGGAGATATCCTTACTGGTTCCATCATCATTGAGCAGATCTTTAATATGAACGGTATGGGTAAGTTGCTTATTGATGCAATTAATGCTCGTGACCTGCCGCTGATTCAGGGTAGTGTCATGTACGTGGCAATTATCTGCGTTGTGATTTATTTACTTGTTGATATTTTGTACGCAGTAGTTGATCCACGAATTCGTCTTGGAGAGGAGGCATCAGAGTAATGGCTTTGTTTACAAGCGATAAAAATAGCGAGAAGGTCCAAAAGACCGAAGCTGTACTTGAAGATGCCGCCAAGGCTCAAGAAGTAGAACAGGCTGCCACGGGAAAAGTCCGTGCGCAGAGCTATTGGCAGGTTAGCTGGAACATCTTTAAGAAAAATAAACTGGGCATGATTTGCTTGGGCATTGTTTTGGCGCTGGTAATTATTGCAATTCTTGCTCCTGTTCTTGCTCCCTATGGCTACAAAGATCAAAACCTTTCAATTCAGAATCAGAATCCAACATTTGCACATCTGCTTGGCACTGATGAATACGGCCGAGACATTCTTTCTCGTATTATTTACGGCTGCCAGATTTCTCTTTCTGTTGGTATTATTTCGCAGGCAATTGCCCTGTTTATCGGCTTTGTAGCAGGCGTTGCAGCAGGATATTATGGTCGCTGGGTTGATGCAGTTGTGTCTTTTATCATCCAGGTTTTCTCCAGCTTCCCATTCTTGCTCTTTGCAATTTTGATTATGTTTGTTATGGGCCCAGGTCTCATTAATCTCTATATTGCATTAGGTCTTTTAATGTGGACTACCACCGCAAGGCTGATTCGTGGCGATGTCATGCGCCTGAAGAATTCTGAATACATTCAGTCTTGTATTTTGTCTGGCGGTAATAGCTTCCGCATCATCATGAAACATCTCTTGCCTAACTGTATGTCAACGCTGATTGTTGTTTCTACCTTGGGCATTCCAAGTGCAATTCTTTCAGAGGCAACACTTTCGTTCTTGGGATTAGGCGTTCAGCCACCTGAGGCAAGTTGGGGTCAAATGATTGCAGCATCTCAGCCATACCTTGCATCACAGCCTCTCTACAGTATTGCCCCAGGTATTGTCATCATCATTACAGTTATGTCCTTTAACTTGCTTGGCGACGCCCTTCGCGACGCCCTTGATCCAAAGATGCGTTCTTAGAAAGGAGGTTACGTTTATGGCAGAAAAAACAGATGCTCTTGCACAAGAGAGTGGTCAGACAAAAAAGACCAATGATGCGTCATGTGAGCACGTTATCGAGGGTCCAAATGGACAGTCTGTGCAATTTTGCAGCCTTGAGGAGCGCAAACTTGCACAAGAGACCGCTCAAAAGGAGCGAGAAGAGCAGTGCAAGAAAAACGTTCTTCTCGACGTTAATCATCTTGATGTTACGCTTTTCACCGAAGATGGCGCACTTCCTGCAGTAAGTGACCTCTCGTTTATCATGCGAAAAGGCGAGACTCTTGCGGTAGTAGGAGAGTCTGGCTGCGGTAAGTCCATGACGGCTTTGTCTGTTATGGGACTGCTCCCCACACCTCCTGCACAAATTACCGGCGGAGAAATTATTTTTGAGGGAACTGATTTAACTCAGCTTCCTCGTGGTGGCATGCGTGACTTCCGCGGTAATCGCATTGGCATGATTTTTCAGGAGCCTATGACCTCCTTGAACCCTGTTATGAAATCTGGTCTTCAGATTCGTGAGGGCATCCTTGTTCATAATCCCAACATGAGCAAACAGGAGGCAGATCAGAAGGCTCTTGATATGATCAAACTGGTGGGTATTCCTGCACCAGAGAAGGTCTTCTCGTCATATCCACATGAGCTTTCTGGTGGCATGCGTCAGCGTGTCATGATTGCTATGGCACTTGCGTGCCAGCCTTCGCTGCTTATCTGCGATGAGCCAACAACCGCGCTTGACGTAACGGTTCAGGCACAGATTCTGCAGATCATTGACCGCATGAAGCAAGACCTGGGTACCGCCGTCATGCTGATTACGCATGATATGGGCGTTGTTTCCGAGATGGCTGACTGGGTTCTTGTCATGTACGCTGGTCATCGTGTTGAGTACGCGCAGTCTGCAGAGCTCTTTACTAACCCTCTGCACCCTTATGCTCAGGGACTGATTGCGTCCATCCCATCGTTTGACGAGCACACCAAGGAACTCTATGCAATTCCTGGCAGCGTTCCTATGCTTTCTCACATGCCTTCTGGCTGCCCGTTCCATCCACGTTGTCCGTTTGCTAAGGACATTTGTAAGAATCGTCGTCCTGGCTTGACTGCTGTTGGTGAAGACAATTGCCATACTGTCAGCTGTTGGAAATACACTGATGAGTGGGGTGAGTAGTCGTGGCAGAAGAGAAAAACACAGACGTCAAGGACCTTTCTGGCGAGAAAACCATCTTGTCCGTAAAGAACTTGGTTAAGCGATTCCCCATTAAAAACGGTGTTTTTGGTCGTTCAAACGCTTCAGTTCATGCGGTTGAGGATGTTTCGTTTGACCTTAGGCGCAAAGAGACTCTGGCTATTGTTGGCGAGTCTGGCTGCGGAAAGTCTACAACCGGCAAGTGCGTACTGCGCCTTACCGAGCCAACCTCTGGTACGGTTGAGCTTGATGGGGAAGACTTCACCTCATTAAAGGGAGAAGACCTCAAGCGCGCACGTCAGAAGATGAAGCTTATCTTCCAAGATCCTTACAGCTCACTGAACCCTCGTATGACGGTCATGGATATCATTGGCGAACCTATTGATATTGCGGGCACCTATAAGACAAAGGCAGAGCGCGACGCTCGTATTGAAGAGGTTATGGAGGAAGTTGGCCTTAACCTTGAGTTTAAGTACCGCTACCCTCATGAGTTCTCGGGTGGTCAGCGTCAGCGTATTGGAATTGCGCGCGCTATTGTGCTTGAGCCAGAGATTGTTGTCTGTGACGAGCCTGTTTCTGCGCTGGACGTTTCTGTTCAGGCAAAGGTAATCAACCTGCTTGAAGAGCTGCAGAAAGAGCACGGTTTGGCATACATCTTTATCAGCCACGACCTCTCTGTTGTCCGCCACATTGCAGATACTGTTATGGTCATGTATCTGGGCCACCAGATGGAGTTTGCTACCAAAGACGCCCTCTTTGAGCATCCTCTGCACCCCTATACTCAGGCACTTTTGGACGTTATTCCTCGTATTCGTCACGAGCGCATCCAGGAGAAGCGTATTCTTCAAGGCGATGTTCCAAGCCCTGCAAACCCACCTTCGGGTTGTGTATTCCACACACGCTGCCCTAAGGCAATGAAGGTTTGCTCCGAGCGCATTCCTGAGCGCATCGAGGCTGAGCCAGGTCACTTCTGCGCCTGCCACTTGTACGACGCGTCGCTCTCTGATTCCGACCGCACACCTCAGGTTGCACATGCTATTGAGGCGGCTCAGAAGGCCGTAGAAGAAGCGCGCCTTGAGGAAAAGATTTCCGAGTAGCGCACAACGTTGTCGTGTCTTAAAACGGCTTACAAACACAAAAGGGCGAGAAGACCAATCGATCTTCTCGCCTTTGCTTTGTATGAAGGAAGTGCTTACTTCTTCTTAACCTTATCAAAGTGAGGGTTAACCAAAACGGTGAGGCCGGTAAACTCTGGCTTTAAGACGTAAGGCATCTGTGGCCAGTCAATAGGCAGGCAAGCGTAGTCTGTGTGAGTCATAAGGCTATCTGCCTGGCGGGTAAGCTCCAGGACCTTATCGTTGTCGTTAACGGTTGAACGAGCCTGATCAACCAGGCTGTCAAACTCGGTGCTGTTGTAGAAGGAAGACTTCTTTGCAGCGCGGTCAGAGCGGAAGTAAGAGCCCATGTGCTCAACACCCTGGAAGGAGAGGGTAGACCATGTGACGAGGGTAACCTCAAGTTCTCCGTTGGTACGTGCGTCGCTCCAAACGCCAGAGTCAATAACACTTACGTTACAGGTAACGCCAATCTTGGACCAAGCATCCTGAAGGGCAACCATGAGGTTCTGATCCTGGCTTCTGACCTGTGCGTTAAGAGTGAGGTTAGAAACACCTGCCTGTGCAAGAAGCTGCTTTGCCTTGTCTACGTTGTACTCAAACTCTGGAGCGGACTCGTTGTAGCCGGTCTCAGAAGATGGGATAAACGACTTAGCAGGCTTGGCAACACCAGAAAGAATGGTGCTGCAAATGGTATCTCTGTCGATTGCCATAGAGAGCGCCTGACGAACGCGAACATCTTTGAGATTCTCGCTCTTAAGGTTCAAGTTCACAAACTGCGTGGATGCAGGCGTGTAGTTGACAATCTCTTTGGAGATAGACTCATCATTTTGGTACTGCTGGATAAGAGACTGAGAAATAAAGACCAGGTCAACATCGTTGTTCTTGTAGTTAAGAATACGGGTGTTAGCGTCGTCAATGTAGACAAATCTGAGCTCATCCAGACCAGGCTTGCCCTCATGGTAGTCAGCAAATCCCTCAAGAACAACTTCTGTGGTGCTGTCATTAGAGACAAGCTTGAAAGCACCAGTACCAATAAAGTTGGTCTCAGTACCCCATGCCTCACCAGCCTCTTTACAGGCCTTCTCTGGGTAGATAACTGCATAGAACTGAGCCATGATTGCGTTGAAGGTTGAATAAGGCTGTGTCAGTTTGATGTCAAAGTGACGGTCGTCCTTAATAACAATGCCAGAAAGCTCTTCAGTTTTACCAGCAATAATGTCTTTAGCACCCTCGATGTATGCGTACGAATCAATTGAGGTTGCCTTGGTAGCAGGCAAAAACATACGCGTGAAGGTGTACTTAACGTCAGACGCCTTAAGGGTTTCTCCATTGTGGAATTTGACGCCATCTTTAAGCTCATATGAGTAGGTAAGACCATCATCAGAGACAGTTGGAAGTCCTGTTACCAGGTTTGGCTCAATTTCTTTTGTGTCTGGATTAAGTACCAGCAAAGACTCTGCAACTGCCTCAGATACACCAACAGAACCAGAAGTCTTCTGAGTGTCAAAGGTTACCTTTGGGTTGTTTACACCAAAGCGCAATACCTTTTTTTCTGCGTCTCCGCCAGCTGAACCGCCACAGGCAGAAAGTAGTGAAGCAGAACCGGCGGCAACGGCAGCCGCCAAAGATCCACGTAAAAATGATTTACGGGAAAGGTTATTAAATACGTGCTCTTTCATAGGGCGCCTTCCGTTTGCATCTTCGAAATACGAAGCTTTAAATGTAAAGAACTGGCTTCTTAATACCCAAATTAATTGTACGCAATACAGAAAAATGTTTCATGAGTGAAAAAACATTGTGGAGGAGGGCTTGCTAGAGTGGCACGAAAAGTGCAAAAGCGATAAAGTCAAAGACTCAATAAAGGTCAACCTTTACTGTTATGTTGTTTGAAGAGCTGAGTGTTAAGAGGATTTTGTGGTTATTCCAGATATTGTCAAAGATGCATTTAATGATGTTCCCAAGCTTCCTGCTTCTGAGCGCCCTCTTATCTGTGTGACTCCTCGCTGGATGCCTGAAGAAAATTTTTCTGATTCTGCTTCTGTAGCACAAATTCAGTTTGACGCTATTCTTGCAGCTGGCGGCATTCCAATCATGATGCCTCTCACAGAAGACCCAGAGGTTATTGCTCAGTTTGTTGAGATGTGTGATGGCTTCTGCCTTACGGGAGGTCACGATGTTGACCCTCGTAATTGGGGAGAAGAACCACGCGACCTTAATCGTTTGTGCCCTATACGAGATGCGCTTGAGTTTGAGCTGGTAAAGCAGGTACTTGCTGCAGATAAACCTTTACTTGCTATTTGCCGTGGCCTTCAGCTTATAAACGTTGTGCTGGGCGGTACGCTTGTGCAAGATCTGCATACCATGGAGCCAGCAGAAAATCATACTTTCTGGACTCATTCAGCAAATCTATATCATCCAGCTCATGCTGTTCATGTTCAAAAAGACTCTTTGCTATACAACGCTCTGGGCAAGGTAGAAGACATTCAGGCAAATTCATATCACGACGAGGCACTCCGAAAGGTGTCTTCTGAACTTACGGTAGTTGCCTATGCGTCAGACGGCATTATTGAAGGCGCTGAGGTCAAGGGGAAGACGTTTGCCTTAGGCGTACAGTGGCATCCGGAATATGGATGGAATTACAGTAAGGCT
>CAKAPZ010000017.1 GCA_916720015.1 uncultured Atopobium sp.
TACCTGCCTTTGGAGGCGAGACAATCAAACCACGCTGACCCTTACCAATAGGAGCCACCAGATCAATTGCACGACCCGTAATGGAGTCTTTACCGTGCTCCATAGTAAGAGGCTGGTCTGGGAAAATTGGAGTCAGGTCTTTGAAGCGAGGACGGTCCTTAAGACCCTCAACTTCCCCACCGTTGACCTGGGTAACCTTAAGCAGTGGTGGATACTTGCTATTTAAGCGAGCAGGTCCCACCATGCCCAAGACGCTATCACCCGGGCGCAGACCAAGATTTCTAATAATCTGCTGGTGGACAAAGGCGTCGTCATCGCCTTCCATGTAATTGCCCGTACGAATCCAGCCGTAGCCTTCGTTGCTAATCTGAAGAATACCCTCAACAGTCTTAAAGCCCTCAGCAGCTGCAGATGCAGCGTATACAAGCTCAATCAAATCAGACTTATGAACGCCTGTGTACTCAATGCCCAGCTCAGTTGCTTTAGCGCGAAGCTCAGAAAGCTTCATCTCTTGCAGAGCCTCTTTGGAAAGCGATGGCTCGCTTGCCTGACCCTGCTTGCGATTCTTGTTGCGCTGGTTGTTCTGTCTACGATCGCGAGAAGGACGCTCCTGGTTGTTAGCGTGTGCGTTTTCCTGTGTCTTCTCGCCCTCCTGAGCCGCTTCTTTTGGCTCAGCATTACGATGTCGACGACGTGCTGCACCTGTACGAGAACGCCCTGGACGCTCTGCTGGAGCTGCATCGGAATCTGCTACTGCACCAGAAGCCTGCTCCTGAGCTGCACCATCCTGCTGCTCAACACTACCCTGCTCTTCAGCAAAGTTCTTCTGAGCCGCATTGTCATTCTGGCCAGCTGCACCCTCTGCCTCTGCTTTAGTAAAGGCAGGAGCCGGGGTTACCTCCGCAGAAGGTTGAGTTGCATCCTGAACAATCTTGGTAAGGCGATCAGTGTCTACAACGTCAGAAGAAACCTTGCCACCTGCCTGGACCTGAGCCAGGACCTCTGCCTGTGCAACTTCAAGGGCACGCTCATGAAGAGCACGCTCTTCCATCTCTTCTTTGCTAGGACGGCCACGACGGCGCTTTGGTGGCTCTGTAATGCCTGCTGCGTTCATAGCCTCTGCCACAACAGCCTCTACCGCACGACGGGCCTCGGTCTCTTTTTTAGTTGGACGACCGCGACGACGCTTAGCAGAGGAGGAATGAGATTTATTTTCTTCAGTTGTTTCGGAATTAGAATTTTCAGAAATACTCTTTTCTGAATTACTATTTTCACTCTTACGAGGTCTACCACGTCTACGTGGTGCTGGAGTATTTTCTACATCATTTAAAGAATCATTTTGGACCGAAGATGTTTCGTCCGACATGTACAAACCTCTCTGTTTGCTCATCAAAATAATCTGTAATAATACGTGAGAAATATGATGAAGGGATAACAAACAAAATCAAATAGGTGCAAATCCAAAAGGAATATACCACGAAAATGCCCGCCTTATGATGAAAAAATAAATAAAATTCACCATAAAACGGGCAAATGGGGATTTATAACCACTAACCCTTAAACCTCGAGAAACCCATCTTCTAGATTTCTTTAATCTGCATAAATCATTTAAACAGCTGTACGGCTCTTTCTTTTAACAATAATGTCTTCAATTTGCTGAACGATTTCTTTGATATATGTCTTGCCTTGAGGCGTGAGCTCAACCATAGTTACTCTTCTTGAAAGAGCATCGTCATGTTTGCGCTGTACCAGGCCACTTTCTGCCAAAGCAGTAAGAGACATAGAAACCGTTGGCTGCAAAAGACCAAGCGCGTCAACAATCTCTGTAATTGAAAGAGCGTCTTTAGGGGAATCTAGAATTGCAAGAAGGACCATATCTGCTGCCCTGCAATACAGAGCTCCCATAGCGTCAACATACATGACTATACGCTCAAACGAAGTACGTGAAAGCGCCTGGCCAGGTGCAATACGAGCACAGGTAAGCTTGGACAGCTCCTCAACTGCTTCTACACCCTTTTCTGTGATGATACACACTACGTTGCGTCGATCAATGGCGCCTTCATCTCTCTTGATGAAACCAAGCCTTGCCAGGTGCGAGGTACGATGAGTAATCGTAGGACGAAGAGCACTCTGATACTCAGCAATTTCTGAAGTCTTAACAGGGGCGCCCTTCACATTGAGGCGACACAAAATAGCAAACTCTTCAAACGTGAGTCGTCTGTTAGCAGGCACCACTCTTCTAACCAAGTTGTAAGACCTGCGAATGGACATGTACTCGCGAAGTTCCATAGAGACCTCCACTCTTATGCCCGAACCATTTACTATTTGCTCGCATAATGAGTATACCCCTAAAAAATACGTGTTAACGTGGGGACAAAACAATAGTTAGTCAAAAGTATGTTAGAAAATGGCGTGTATATGACATCAATATAGGCTTTTATATGCTGTAATATAAAATTTGAGTAATAAAAATTAATTTTATTATCTCTTTTATACATTAAAAAAGTTTTTACATAACGCAGAAATGTGTAAATTATCTGGAGGAATTCACAAAAGATACCGTGCAGGTATTCAATCCTTGCACGGTATCATTACAAAACAACATAGTTAGCTATCGTTTACATTGCCTCAGGAGCAGAAACGCCAATCAGATTAAGAGCAATTGCAAGCACGCGGCGAGTTGCGTCGCAAGCAGCAAGACGAGCCTTAGAAAGCTCCGCATCAAGTGGACGTCCTTCAGAAGGAAGCACCTGACAGACGGTATAGAATGCGTGGAACTGACCAGCAAGCTCTTCAATATAGTGTGTAATACGGAATGGTGCCCTATCGCGAGCACAGCCCTCAACAAGACCTGGGAACTCAAAGAGCTTACGAGCAAGAGCCTGCTCAGCTGCATCAGAGAGCAGTCCAAGATCAACCGCAGAGCCAATAGCCTTATCTGCAACAGCGTCCATGCCAAGCGCCTGAGCCTCTTCCAGGTCAACGCCAGCAGCACGACGCAAAATAGAACAAATACGAGCGTGAGCATACTGAACGTAATACACAGGATTAGAACTGTCCTGACGCTTTACCTGCTCAATGTCAAAGTCAATCATCTGGTTGGAAGACTTTGAAACAAGGGTGTAGCGCGTTGCATCAACACCAACCTCGGCGAGAAGCTCGTCAAAGTGGATACCAGTTCCCTTACGTTTAGACATTCTGACGGCAACGCCGTTTCTGAGCAGGTTAACCAGCTGACCAAGCAAAACCTCAAACTGAGTTGGGTAACCAAGAGCTGTTGCAGCAGAGCGAACACGCTGAATATATCCGTGGTGATCTGCTCCCCAAATATCAATAACGTGGTCGACGCGCTGGAACTTATTCCAGTGGTAGGCTACGTCGGAAGCAAAATAGGTATACTCGCCATTTGTTTTGATGAGTACACGGTCCTTATCGTCACCAAAATCAGTAGAACGGAAGAAAAGTGCGCCCTCGTCAGAACGATAGAGGTAGCCAAGCTTATCAAGAGCATCAAGCGCGCGATCGACAGCATCTTTGCCCTGGTCATCCTTAACGTAGAGAGAGCGCTCAGAGAACCACACATCAAAGTCGGCGCGAGCGTTGTGGCAGGTGTTTTTGATGGACTCAAGCATCATCTTGTAACCGCGCTCACGGAACTCAACCATGCGCTCATCTTCGGACTTGTCTGCCCAGACCTCTCCGTCATTTTTGAGGAAGAAAAGACCCAGGTCAACAATGTAGTCTCCGGCGTATGCATTGCCGCCAAGAGAGTTGATAAACTCGTCAGTAAATGGATGCTCATCGGGATGTGCATCCTCTTCATCTGCAACGTAAGCATTGCGATCTTCAGCCAACACCTGAGCAGCAGCATCAGCGTCAATGCCGCGCTCCTGCATGATGTCAATAAGCTGCAGGTAGCGCTTAGAGATGGAGTGGCCAAAGACATCCATCTGTGAGCCGTGATCGTTTACGTAGTACTCGCGCTCAACCTCGTAGCCTGCGAATGCAAGAATGCGGCTCAGAGAGTCTCCCAGCGCTGCCCAGCGACCGTGACCAATATGCAGAGGGCCAACAGGGTTTGCAGAAACGTACTCTACCTGAACCTTCTGGCCAGCACCAAAGGTAGAGCGACCAAAATCGGCGCCCTGCTCGCGAACGGTGTTAAAAATCTCATTGCCCGCAGCGGTAGACAGGTAGAAGTTTACAAAGCCAGGACCTGCAACCTCGACGCGCTCAATTTGAGCATCTGCAGCAATATGAGCCACAAGAGCTGCTGCAATATCGCGAGGAGCCTTATGTGCCAGCTTTGCAGAACGCATTGCAACCGTAGAAGACCAGTCACCATTTGATGAGTCCTGTGGGCGCTCAAGTCCCACGTCATCAATCTGGAATTCAGGCAACTCACCCGCAGCCTGGGCGTCTGCCAAGGCTTGACGTACAAGTTCCTCGATCTTCTCGCGCATGGTTCTCCTTTAAATTCAGTACACGTGTGCAGCGTAAGTACGTAGTAGATTGCGTAGTTCCTAAAGGGCTACTCGGTTTCCTCGGAAGATTTTACCTGATGTTGAGCGGCAAGTTCGTGACGCAAATTGGCCAGACCGCGCTCAAGGCCCACAGGATAAATCTGAGGGTTCAAGAAACGCGTGTATGCCGCATCCAAGTGCATAAGCGCAGCATGGCAGCGGACGCGAGCAACCTCAATGGACTCGCTCTCCCCTACGCGCTTGCCACCTTCTACCAGCCTTACCATTAGTTCGCGAGAAGTTCCTTCAAGCTTGTGAGTGGAGTATGGATCAATGATGTCTACCACGGTTGCCTTAGACTCTGGACTCTTGGTTACCAGGTAATCTGGATCAAAAATCATGTCGCCTGCAGGGCAGCCGTTTGCATCGTAGAAGCGGCGAATGTGCTGAATGCCTGGGACGGTACGCTTGTAAGCCATCTCGGACAGCTTGATAACAGGAGTCCAAGGCTCAGTGGCAGACTGGCGGCGAGCAGTTAGCTTGTAGACGCCGCCAAGCGAAGGCTGAGGATCGCAGGTAGCAAGCTTGGTGCCAACGCCAAAGGCGTCAATAGGTGCACCCTGAGCAAAAAGCGACTGGATAGTGTACTCGTCAAGATCATTTGAAACGGAAATCTTGATGTAAGGAAGGCCAGCCTCGTCAAAAGCCTTGCGAGCTTCTTTAGAAAGGCGTGCAAGGTCTCCGGAGTCAATACGAACAGCACTTAAGCGCTGGCCACGCTCTTCCATCTCTTTTGCCACAATAATGGCGTTCTTGATGCCTTCGTGAACATCATAGGTATCAAGCAGAAGTGAGCAGTTAGTTGGGCTAGATTTTGCAAACGCCCTAAAGGCATCAAGCTCAGTATCAAACGACATTACCCAAGAGTGTGCGTGGGTACCAAAAACAGGAATGCCGTAGATTTTGCCAGCAAGGACATTTGAAGTGCTTGAAGCACCCGCAATATAGGAGGCGCGAGCAACCGCCAATCCACCATCTGGACCTTGCGCACGACGCAGGCCAAAGTCAGAGACGGGATTACCCTGAGCTGCCTTAATAACACGAGCGCACTTAGTTGCAGCCAACGTCTGGAAATTGACCAGATTGAGGAGAGCGGTCTCAATGAGCTGACAGTCAACGATGGAGCCCTCTACGCGGACCATAGGCTCACGTGGGAAAACAAGCTCTCCCTCTGGGATTGCATCAATGGTTATATTGAGCTTGTGGTTACGCAAAAACTCAAGGAACGCTGGCTTAAAGAGACGACCGCCACCAGGAGAGTTAATGCTTGCCAGGTAGTCAATATCGTCGTCTTCAAAGATAAAGTTCTCAACTAAGTCAGCAATTTGACCAGTACCACAAGAAATTGCAAATCCACCATTAAAGGGATTCTCGCGGAAGAATGCGGTAAAGCATGCCTCTGCATCAACAAGACCGGCTTCCCAATAACCTTGAGCCATCGTGAGCTCATACAAGTCTGTATTAAGGCTAACGTCTGAGGGTTTGGTACGATCAGTGAGTGACATAGTTGCTCTTTTCGATTGGTCAAAAACTGACGGTGAGACGATATATCTAGAGTAGCAGTCCTACAAAATAAATTGGCTTACAACAAAGATAACTGCGAGAATTACCACAGTTCCAATAACAATTTTTTGCCCCAGAGGCATTCTGATGTCTTCGTCATCCTCATCGGGCTCCATCAAAGCGCGACCCTTAGCGCGTTGCTCCTGAATACGACGAATCTGCTCAGCTTCCTGTTGAGCAGCCTGACGTGCGGCACGTTGCTGAGCTGCAACAAGTTGAGCATCTTCAGGAGCAGTGTCCGCCTCTGTTTGAGCTTGCGCTTCAGCTTGGGCTGCACGGGTCTTCTCGGCACGAAGCGCTTCCAGCTCGGCGCGCTCTTTCTCTGCGCGAAGAGCCTCGAGCTCCCTGCGCTCTTTCTCTGCGCGAAGCGCTTCCAGCTCGGCGCGCTCCGCGTCCGTGAGCGCAGCCGCCTGTGGCGCTGGGGTGGTTTGGAGCTCTTCGGGTTTCTCGACAGACATGGTTACTCCTCGGTTTGTGTATCGGGGGTGCTTGTGATGGTACGGGCTGAAACGTCGGTGGCGTTGCTACGAGCCGAGCGGAGCTTGAGCGCGGGACCCTCAACACCTGTTGCGTCAAAGGCAGGCACAAAACTCTCGGAGACGGTTCCACCCTCCTGCCACCACATGTTCTCAAAGCCCAGGTCATCCGCATGACAGAGCACCAACTCGTACTCCTCGTCAGAAAGCGTTCCAGAAAGCGGACCGCCAGCTGCACGCATGCGCTCATTAGGCGTGTACTGATTCATGATTGATACGTCTACATCATTATGACAAAGATTCCAGACGCGGTTGAGCACCTCGCAGGAATCGTCCGCGTGCGTGGGCATGACCAGGTGGCGCACAATGATGCCCTGCAACATGCGACTGTCATCATCCAGCTTACGCCCGCCACGACTCATCACCGAGTTATGCATAACCTCAAGCGCCGCCATGGACATCTCTGGATAATCTGCTGCGTACGAGAGCTCTTTTGCCAGCGCAGGGTCTGCGTACTTGACGTCTGTCAGCCAAATATCAATGACGCTCGAAACTTTCTGTACGACCTCTGGCAGCTCATATCCCGAGGTATTACACACTATTGGAAGTGTGAGCCCCGCCTCTTTTGCCATCGTTACCGCCTCAATTATGTGTGGCGAGAAGTGCAAAGGAGTTACAAGGTTGATGTTGAGCGCACCCTGAGCTTGCAGTTCAAGCATCATCTGGGCAAGGCGCTCGGTTGTAACTGGCTTACCAAAACCCTCCTGCGAGATTTGATGGTTCTGACAGAACACGCATCTGAGCGGGCAACCTGTGAAGAAAATTGCGCCTGATCCGGCCTCGCCCGAGATGGGAGGCTCCTCCCAAAAGTGCAACGCTGAACGAGCCACACGAATGGTGCTTGAAGCTCCACAAAGGCCCGCTTTACCAGCGTTTCTTTGAGCATGGCAACGCCTTGGGCAGAGTTCACAGACGTCGTAGGCGGAAAACGTAAGGGTATGAGGTGATGGTGCACTACCCAAGGGTTTCTCGCCTCCCGTCGTATCTGCCCAGGCAGATGGTGGTATAAAAAACGCGCAGGGTCTCTGCGCGCGTCAAAGTCATGGTGGAGATAAAGGGATTCGAACCCTCGGCCTCTGCCTTGCGAAGGCAGCGCTCTCCCAACTGAGCTATATCCCCGTTGCGGTACTTATTGTGGCAATCAGGGGCAGGTATGTCAATGATTATGCGGGCAGAATGAAGTAGCTCGCGGACCGTCGAAGCAGAAAAATATCCTTCCCCGCAGTCATCTATGAACCCACCTTCATAAGGTGGGCGCCGCGCTCGGGCGTTCCAGCTTCCTTAACAACGAAGGATGCCTGTACTGAACACGAGATTAGGCTCCCTGAAAAAACTTGTCGGTTCACCCAGTTTAGACCGCGGGAGAAGGACAATTCTTACTATAAAGAGATTATAAAAAGATTAAAGTCTTGACTTGTTTTTTAATGAGCAGCACAATTAAATGGTATGGATTTTAGCAGTTAAATACTGTTTTTTATTGGAGGGTATACGGCTTGAACCTCTGGGTAACCATGTTTTGTGTTTTCCTCTCGGCTGGTCTTGGTTCAGCTCTGATTACCCCTGCCGTTCGTCAACTGGCTTGGAAGCTTGGAGTTGTCGATAAACCCTCTGCACGTCGAGTCAATAAAAAACCTATTCCTCGCATGGGCGGCGTTGCAATTTTCTTTGGGTTAGCCGTTGCTATGCTGGTGCGTTATGGCGTTGAAGCAATCCTTGGACATGCCGAGATTACGCTTTCTTCTCGCTATTATCTCAACGTCAACTTCTGGATTGTTGGCGCTGCATTTGCGGTAATTTTCTTGACCGGATTGCTTGACGACATTTTTTCTCTCAAGCCTATTCAGAAACTCGCTGGTCAGGTAATTGCAGCAAGCATCGCAGCTGCGGGCGGCCTGATTATCGGTAACGTTGTTGATCCGTTTTCCGCGTACGGCTTTGTGGATCTTGGATGGCTTGCCTACCCAGCAACTGTCATTTACCTGGTTGCTTACGCCAACATCATTAACCTGATCGACGGTCTTGATGGACTTTCTGCAGGTATTTCTTGCATCGCATCAACCACGATGTTTGTGCTTTCTATCTGGGCAGGTCGCTTCGATGCAGCGCTTTTAAGTGCAGCCATCGCGGGCACTACGCTGGGATTCTTAGTTCACAACTCCTATCCTGCAACAATCTTTATGGGCGATTCCGGTTCGCTGACCTTAGGTTTTGCCTTGGGAACAATTTCGCTTTTGTCCGTCACTCGTTGGGCGGGACTCACAACCATCATTGTTCCTCTCGTCGTTGCAGGTATTCCAATCATCGATACCTTCTCCGCGATTGTTCGCCGCACCCGCGCGCACGTCAGTTTTGCTACTGCCGACCGCGGACACATCCATCACCGCTTAATGGCTCATGGGTATAACCAGCGACAGGCAGTTCTTTTGATGTACGGCTGGACTTCTCTCTTGTGCGTTGGCTCGCTCATTATGACGCAGGTCAATACGCTGCCTCGTATTGCAATTTTTGTCATGCTACTTACTATGTCTGCTTTCTTTGCAAAGTACCTGCATCTTTTTGAGCCTGTTCTGCTTCACCATACTGATCCAAAGACTGGTGAAGATGAACTCATTACCCCTAAAGATCCAGACTTCGACGAAGAGATTAAGCAGCTACACGAAGAAGAGCACGAGCATCTCGAAGAGCTTATCCACAGAGATCACAAGAGCGAATAAGCTGGGGGAACAGCTGCTCACGCATCGGTTTTTCGTGCGTCTGCGATTACGTCTACGGCTGCGGCTGCGACTGCACGGGTTTCTTGGCCTCTGAGCTGCTCGTTCTTCTCGCCAAGTGCGCAAATGACACACTCTTCTCACTATGATCGACTTTGCAACATTACGCGCCTGAAAAGTGCAAAGAATCTGTATTTGAGGCACAGATTCTTTGCAGAAATCAGGCAAATCCACAGTTTCTTTTACATTTTTAGGCAAAAGTTACAGATTCTTTGCAGAAATCAGGCGCGTAAAAGATAGACTACGTGGCCCTGAATTTTTGAGCCTGAAAGCTGCATCATGTCTGAGTAAATTTACTCAGACATGGCGAGAAAAACCGGCAATTAGCTCAGATATGGTGTACTTTTCCGGCAAATTGCTCAGACATGGCGAGAAAATCAGGCGCGTCGTAACCTCAACTGTGCGCGTCGTGACCTCGACCGATCGTGCCTCCCGGACTCTTGCCAAAAGAAAACCCCGCACATCCGGAATGTGCGGGGTGCAGCTATCTAGCTGTAATGAAATTGCTTAATGCAAACTGAGGTTACTCAGCGAGAGCCTTCTTAGCGATCTCTGCAAGATCTGCGAAGCCCTGCTCGTCAGAGTAAGCAATCTCTGCGAGAACCTTGCGGTCAAGCTCAACACCAGCGAGCTTGAGGCCGTGCATGAACTTGCTGTAAGAAAGGTCGTTGATGCGTGCTGCAGCGTTGATACGCTGAATCCACAGTGCGCGGAAATCACGCTTCTTGTTACGACGGTCACGGTAAGCATACTGACCAGAATGCTGTGCCTGCTCCTTCATACCACGGAAGGTACGTGAGGAGGTTCCGTAATAACCCTTTGTGCGCTCGACGAGCGTCTGACGCTTCTTGCGACCAGCAACTGCGCGCTTAACTCTTGCCATATCTAATCACTCCTTGTTATTTGATCTGGTGGGTGGCGCGCTTAGTTCTTAGCGCCCATACGCTGAGAAACTACTGCTGCATCGCCAGCGGAAAGAACAGCTTCTTTACGGAAGCCACGGATACGCTTCTGGGACTTCTTGGTAAGAATGTGGCTCTTAAAAGCCTTAGCACGCATAATCTTGCCAGTACCGGTGCGGCGGAAACGCTTAGCCGAACCCTTGTGCGTCTTCATCTTAGGCATACTACTTCTCCTCCTGTGTGGTGCCATCCTCAGCACCCTCGGGCTTCTCGTCAAACGCTCCCTTGATTGGAGCAACGAGCATGTGCATGTTACGGCCTTCAATGAGCGGTTTCTGCTCAATTGTGGCAAAAGGCTTCAAATCTTCAGCAAGGCGATCAAGTACAATACGGCCCTGCTCTGGGTGAGCCATCTCGCGTCCACGGAACATGATGGTGATCTTGACGCGTGCTCCCTTCTTGAGGAAGCGCAGTACGTGACCCTTCTTGGTCTCGTAATCGCCCACATCAATCTTTGGGCGGAACTTCATCTCTTTGACTTCGATCTTGACCTGGTTCTTGCGAGCTGCCTTGGCCTTGCGAGCCTGCTCATACTTGAACTTACTGTAATCAAGAATCTTGCATACAGGAGGCTCGGCATTTGGAGCAATCTCTACGAGATCAAGACCGTGCTCACGAGCTCTCTTCATTGCATCATTGACGCCAAAAAGACCAAGCTGACTACCATCAGCGTCAATAAGACGGCACGTGCGAGCAGTGATTTCCTCATTAATGCGAGGACCATCGTTCTTGGCTATCTTGTACACCTTCCCTCTTGGACAATTGCTTGTCCGCCAATAAAAAACCCAGTGCACAAGCAACTGGGAGACAATACGCACAGGTAGCGTGCGAAGGTTAAATTGTCTGACCAGACAGCTGCTTTTGCGCTGTGTAGGTGGGGACTCACGTTCAATCCCGCTTCAAAAGTACCTTGTAAGGTTACCTCTAACAAGAAGACATTACAAGTACTAAGTTAGATATGACGAGAAATTCACATCTAGCTTAAACTTTTAGCTGGTGCCCGAGGTGGGACTTGAACCCACACGAGTTTCCTCAAAGGTTTTTGAGACCTCCGCGTCTGCCATTCCGCCACTCGGGCTAAAAAGTTTGCATAGGTACTATACCGCACCTATGCAAATCTGTCTTGCTAAATCATCAAAGTTATAGCTGATTTAATCCTGTAAGAAAGGGTTAGTTGTTATCTCTGCCTCAAGAGACGTTTGATTTCCATGTCCTGACAAAATAATAGAGGTTGGATCAAGCTCTGTCTTGATGCGATTCAAAGAAGCCTTAAGCGTTTCAAAGTTGCCGCCTGGAAGGTCTGTTCTTCCTGCAGAACCCTGGAAAAGCGTATCGCCTACAAAAACGGCGCCAGTAGCAGTTCCCTCACCCACCAAAACAATGCCGCCAGGAGTGTGACCAGGAGTTTCCATAATCTTGAACTGTGCAGTTCCAACAGAGAGAACATCCCCCTCGTGAAGAAAACCGTCTGGCTCTGGAGCATCATCATAAATCTCGTTTGAGTTATGAGCCCTCTTTGCAAGCTCATTATCTGCTTCGTTGATTAGGTACTGAGCGCCAGGCACAGCAAGCTTCAAAGCCTTAACGCCACCAACGTGATCAGCATGGCCGTGAGTAGCAACAATGTACTTAAGCTCAAGGTTCAAGAGCTGTGCAGCAATCTCTGCACCCGATGCACCGGCATCAATAATCATGCACTCATTACCAGAAACGTAAATGTAGCAGTTGGTCTCAAGAGGACCTACTTTGAAGACGCCAATCTGGTCTTTTGCGTGATGACATCCACCGTGACCGTGATGACCACAGCAACCGCCGTGACCATGCTCACCGTGGCCGTGCTCGCCATGATGACCGCAACAGCCGCCGTGTGCGTGCTCTTCGTCGTGGTGATGACCGCCGCAGGAGCAGCCCTCATTCTGGTTAGCCATAAAGTCTCCTTCTCATCTGGTTAGCGCCTTCACCTGGCATAATACGACGAGCGTCGTAGACAGAAGGCACGCGAGTTACAAATGCAAATAA
>CAKAPZ010000018.1 GCA_916720015.1 uncultured Atopobium sp.
TAAAAACCACTATCCAGCGCGTTTGGATTTTGGTCCTTACTAGGGTCTTCTCGTTTGTAAAGCAATACATAAAAGGTAAAACGGCATCTCAGGTGCCGTTTTTTTGTTAGATTGGCAGCCTTTAACAATCTTCTAAAGTTATTATGTTCAAAATATGTTCATACTTGTATAAATTTGAACATAGGAGTATTATGACTGAAGGAAATTGGTATGGAAGTTTATTTCGCAGTTAATTGGTCTTCATTTGGAGGAACCGTGGCATTAACAAATAACGTGTTTTCTGTATTAAAAACCATTGCTCTTTCTGACGAGAAGCTCAATCAGAGACAGCTTGCAGAAGAGACTGAGCTTTCTTTAGGATCAGTTAATTCAGCAGTTAAAACGCTTGAAGACCAGGGTCTTATTGAAGAAGGACTCATTACACCAAAGGGTCTTGAAGCTCTGAAACCTTATGAGGTTAAGAATGCCATTATTATGGCAGCTGGTCTGTCTTCTCGCTTTGCCCCTATTTCATATGAGAAGCCCAAGGGTGTTCTGAAGGTTCGTGGAGAAGTTCTGATTGAGCGTCAGATTCATCAGCTGCTTGAAGCTGGTATTACTGACATCACCGTTGTTGTGGGTTATAAGAAGGAGTACTTCTTCTATTTGGAGGAGAAGTATGGCGTCAAGATTATTGTTAATCCAGATTACGCAACAAGAAATAACAACTCCACGCTTTGGTATGTAAAAGACCAGCTTGATAATACGTATATCTGCTCGTCAGATGACTACTTTACTCAGAATCCATTTGAACACTATGTCTATGAGGCCTATTACTCAGCAACGTATGTTGCAGGAGAAACTGATGAGTGGTGCCTTAAAGAAGGACGTGGTGGACGTATTACTGGCGTAGAAATTGGCGGTTCAAATTCTTGGATTATGCTTGGTCACGTCTATTTTGACAGGCAATTCTCAAAGAAGTTTGTAGACATTCTTGAGGCTGTCTACGACAAACCAGAAACCGTTGATATGCTCTGGGAAGAGATTTACGTCCGCCACATCAAAGAGCTTTCCATGACCATTAAAAAGTATCCTGATGGCGTTATTTACGAGTTTGATTCCCTTGATGAGCTTCGTCAGTTTGACCCAGCGTTTATTGAGAACATCGACTCAGAGATTTTTGACAACATTGTTTCGGTGCTTCATTGCCAGAAGAAGGATATCCACGGTTTCTATCCTCTAAAACAAGGACTTACCAATTTATCTGCTCACTTTATTGTGGGATATGGTGATGATGCTCAGGAGTATGTCTATAGACATCCTGGTGTTGGTACCGAGAAACTTGTTGATCGTGCAGCTGAAGAGGCTGGTCTTCGACTTGCTCGTGAGCTTGGCCTAGACAGTACCTTTATTTACGAGGACCAAAAAGAGGGTTGGAAGATTTCCAAGTTTGTGAAAAACGCTCAGAATCTTGATCCTCATAACCCTGAGCAGCTCAAGCGCGCAATGGAGATGGGTAATAAATTGCACCATAGCGGCGCCTCGCTCAATCGCTCTTTTGACTTTGTCAACGAGGGTCTTAATTACGAGAAACTCCTGCTTGAAGAGGGTCCTATTGAGATTCCTGGCTATTATGAGCTTCGCGAGAAGGTCTTGCGCTTGAAGAAGTATGCTGACGCTGATCAGTATCCAGTTGTTATTTCTCACAATGATTTCTTCTATCTGAATTTCTTGATTGACGAGGCTGGTACCTACAGCCTTATTGACTGGGAATATGCAGGCATGTCAGATGAGGCAAATGACTTTGGTACTTTTACGGTTTGCTGTGAGCTTACTGACGATGAGGCAAATGCTGCTATTGATTATTACTTTGGACAAGAGGCAACGTTTGAGCAGCGTAGGCACTTCTGGAGCTATGTAGTCTTTGCTGGTTGGTGCTGGTATCTCTGGTCTCTGGTCAAGGAAGCAGAGGGCGAGAACGTAGGCGAGTGGTTCTTTATTTATTATCGCTACGCTGCAAACAATATTGACCGCGTGCTTTCTTGGTACGAAGAGATTCAGAACTAAGAGTAAAAGGGGAAATAATGCAATATGGTTTATTAAGCGGTATTCTTTGGGCAGTTGATACCGTTATCCTTGGTGTTGCTCTTGGTATGAGCCCCTATGTTGATTCCGCTCAGGCATCCTTTGCCAGTGCATTTATGCATGACTTTTTTGCTGCGGCTATTCTTCTTGTCATGATGGGACGTAAGGGTAGGCTGAGGGATACCCTTGAAGCTGCAAAAACTAAGAGCGGTCGTGTTGTTATGCTTGGCGCTCTTTTGGGCGGACCAATTGGCATGAGTGGTTACCTTGCTGCTATTAATACCATTGGACCTGGTTACACCGCTGCTATTTCAGCTTTCTATCCTGCAGTTGGTTCGGTTTTGGCATGGCTTTTGCTCAAAGAAAAGATGAACTTAAAGCAAGTCATTGCTCTTATCGTGGCTCTTGTCGGCGTCATGGTTATTGGTGTATCCACCGCTGCAGGAGAAGGTAACGGAAATGTTCTTGTTGGAATCTTAGGCGTTATTGCCTGTGTCTTTGGCTGGGGCTCTGAGGCAGTTATTTTGGCCTGGGGTATGCAAGACGATGCTGTTGATAACGAGACTGCACTTCAGATTAGGGAAACTACCTCTGCGTTTGCTTATGGCCTTATTATCTTGCCTCTCGCAGGCTCTGTAGAGTTTGCAAGCCAGGTTGCAGTAACTCCTGCTAATGGCGTTGTCTTTATTGCTGCTCTTGCAGGTACCGCCTCATATCTCTTCTACTACAAGGCAATTGACGCCATTGGCGCTTCTCGCGGTATGGCACTGAACATTTCTTACTCTGCGTGGTCGGTCATTTTTGCAGCTCTTGCAGGTATTATTTTGCCGGCAATTATGCCAGAAGCAATTCCTTCTCCTTTGACGGTAATTTGCTGCATTGTCATTATTGTAGGAACCGTTCTTTCAGCTACTCCAGACTGGAGTGAGCTCTTTAATAAAGAGTAGGTTAGCTTTATCCAAACAAACTAAAAAGACCCGTAGCTGTTGAGCTGCGGGTCTTTTTGTGTAGAGAACAGATAGAGTTAGCCGTTACTCTTCTGGCCGCTCTTATAGGCCATGTTAATGAGCTTGGCCACAGGAGTTGGCCAGAACTTCTTGAGCATCTCAAGGTCCTCCTTTTCACGACGATTGTCGTGAATAAGGTGGCTGGTTTCAGAGTCTTCATGAATGCGGTGAAGCATCAGTACACGGGTGTCGTACAAGAAATCACCCTCACGCTTACTGATTGCTTCCCATGCTTCCCAGTCTAGGTTAGAGCCAAACCCAGCTTTGAAGACAGGAACCTCAAGATTAGGGAGGACTAGCGTGGTGCTTGGACAGCAAATGGCACAGCCTAATTCAAGCGCACGACGTTTAGCCCATGCTTTACCTGCATTTTCTGGCTTTGAGAGTGAGTACAAGAGACGACGCTTTACCTTAAGCAGACGATTCTCAAGAACTTCTTCGCCGTCGCGCAGCTCTCCGTAATTGGTGAAGTAAATCAGTGGGCGAGAAGAACTATTTACACGTTCAAGCATGTTCTCTGCATAAGAAGGCTTATACAAGTCATCTTGGTGAGCGATGGTTACCAATGGAGTTGTACAAACGCTCACGGCAAAGTTCCAGTCGCCAGCAATGCCTCCGGGACCGGGATTAACGTGCATGGGAATGTTGTACTTCTCGCAAAGAGACTGAATCAGTTCATTTGGTGTTGAAGTAGCCAAAAGAATATTCGTAGACAGAGTCTGCTCCTTGAGCGAGAGAATGCACTCTTCTAGATAGGGGCTCTCGCCATATGCGCAGACAGCAAACGTGTGATCCTGAGGTGTATACATTGCTACATCCAATCGATTAGCTCCGATGTCTAGTATTATAAGAATGTTATCGGACGATGGCGAATGGGAGCCTTTGTGGAGTCTGACGGATATAAGACATACGAGAACCCCGATGAGCTAAGAAAGATTCAGATTCTTTCTACGCTTTTGATGGATGAGCTTGATCGCGTCTGTACAGAGCTTGGTATTTCGTATCAGGCGTACGGCGGAACTGCTATTGGAGCTGTGAGGCACAAAGGCTTTATTCCTTGGGATGATGATGTAGATATCTCGATGTTCCGCGAGGACTATGAAATCTTTTTGGAGAAGGCACCGGCACTTCTTCGTCCAGATTTTTGCATTCAAAACGGAAGAAAAGACAATTTCTTTCCAGCAGTTAATACAAACCTCTCTTTAAAGGGAACAGTTTGCGTCCCTGACGAGTTTATGACCTGCCCTTTTACTTACGCTATCTCAATTGGAATTTTCCCCTTTGATAAAATTCCGGCGGATCCAAAGAAGCTGGCTAAGATTAAGCGCCAAACATGGTTCTGGGGACGCTTGAACTTCCTGCTGGTTACTCCAACACCTCGCGTGCCTTTAGTTGGCTGGAAAAAGAAAGTTGCTCTTGCAGGATGCTTTGTCATTCATCACGCCTTGAAGCTTTTTAGGGTTTCATCTGCGTACATTCAACGTAAATGGGATCAGGCAGCACGTGCTGCAGAGGGCGAGAATACCACTCATTACGCAAGTTTTGTTGAACCTGATCCAGAGAACTGGTCAATGGACAAAGAGGATGTATTTCCAATGGTTCGCGTTCCTTTTGAGGACATTACCACTACGCTTCCAAAGGAATATGACAAGCTTTTAACCAGGGGATACGGGGATTATATGCAGCTTCCTCCAGAGAAGGATCGTAAAAACCATCATCCTGGTGCGCTTGATTTTGGTAAGTGGAAAGATGTAGACGTTACTAAAGGAAGCCGTCAGGCATTTGAAGACTTTGGTCAGAAAAGCTAACTATGACTATTGATACTTCTGCGGAACAGCTTAAGAAAAACTACTTTTGGAATACGCTTGGTTCTTTAATGAACGCTGCCTCAACAGTGCTTATGTTGATGGTGGTTACACGTACCATGGGAGCTGCTGCCGGTGGTGTTTTCTCGCTTGCGTATGCTGTGGCTCAGCAGCTTATGGTTATTGGTCACTTTGAAATTAGGACGTATCAGGTTACCGATACAGAAGAAGTGTTCTCGTTTGGTGTGTATCTTGCGGCACGAATCATCACAACTGGTTTGATGGTTGCGGGAATCATCATCTTTACCCTGCAGTCCCAGGGATTGAGCTACGAGGGAGTGCTGTATGCCCTCATTGCATCGCTTCGTTTATTTGACGTTGTAGAAGATGTTTTCCATGGCATGTTCCAACAACATGGTCGCTTAGATATTGCTGGTAGAGCATTCTTTTATCGTGTTCTTGCAACCGTTGTTGGCTTTGCAGTAGGCGTGCTTCTTACAAAGAACTTGCTTGTTGGCGCAGCTCTTTCTTTTGTTGCATCGCTGGTAGTTATGATTGCGCTTGTTATTCCTCCTACTAAGAAGATGGCAACGCTTAAGCCTACCTTTGACGTTAAGCAAATTACAAAGCTGTTGGTTACCACCGCTCCATTATTTGCTGGTTCATTTTTGCTAACGTACGTTGTTGGTGCTCCTCGCTATGCACTGGGTGCTTTGAGTGATCAGGCGCTTCTTACGTTCTTTACGGCATTGGCCATGCCAGCCATGGTTATCAATCTTTTAAGTAACTTTGTCTTTAAGCCACTGCTCACTCAGATGGCCGAATATTGGAATAATCAGCAAGACAAGCAGTTTGTGGGCCTGATTCTTAAAGGGTTTGCCGTAGTTGCCCTGGCTACTGTTGTTTCGATGGCTTTAGCTTGGCCATTGGGAGCTCCGGTTCTTGGACTTTTGTATGGTCTTGATTTTGAGCCATATAAGTTTGAGCTTTTGCTATTGCTCTTTGGTGGTCTGCTCAATGCTCTTACCGTTATTTTGTACTATGCCGTAGTAACTATGCGTAAGCAGGTTGCCGTCTTTGTAAGCTACGCTGCAGGTGCAGGCTTTGCTGCGCTTACCGGGGGATGGTTTGTGGGCAATTTTGGCATCATGGGAGCGTGTGTGCTTTATGATGCTTCGCTTGCAATTCTCGCTCTGGTATTTGGCATTTTCTGCTTCTTGGGATTTAAAGATCAAAAGAAAAAGTCCGCTGCGTAAGCGGACTTTTTAAGATATTGCCTGTGTGAGCGTGCCGTCAGAGAGCTGACGTGTCGTTTACACACGGGTACGCTGGTTTAGATCAGTTACAAAATCAAGGTTCTTCTCGTCACGTGCATCTTTATCACGCAGAGCAAGCTCACTAGAAAGCTGCTCAACCTTATAGGTGAGCTTAGAGATTGCGCAGGACTGATGGAAGAGCCTGATGAGGATCATCACAATAACCAGCAGCAAAACAAAGTTTGCAGGGCTCATAAAGCCAAACAGACTTGAGAAGAAATAGGCAAGCTGAGGGATGAGCGCAAACAAAACAAGGATACCTGCTGAGACAACCCAATAGACTGAGTCGGAAATGCGAATCTTTGATTTGCGGACGCTATTGATGACAATGCCCATGGCAAAAAGGGCGCCAATAAGCAGCAGAATTCTCAGAACTAAAGTCATGGTGTCACCTTATCTAAACCACTGGAAGAGCAAAAGCGAGAGGCATGTGCGAGCCATGTACATAATTGAGTTATAGAAGCTCAAATAGGACTCGCCGCCTTGACGCTCACGCATTTCAGTTTCAATCTCGACAACCTTTGCACCGCGACGCATCAGCAACGAGATAGTGTCTGGCTCGGGGGAGAAGTCAAAGGAGCGCGCATACGTCTCAATGAGGCCGCGGTCGTACATACGCATGCCTGACGTAGGGTCAGTGATGGTCTGACCCGTGCTTGTTTTGATAAGCCAAGAAATCAGCTTGGAGCCAATCTCTCGGGGAGAATTTCCGCGAGCTTTGGTGACAAAGCGAGAAGCAATAACAATGTTTGCTCCCTCGTTTACCATTGCGTGCGCCATAGGAGCAATGTATTCAGGCCTGTGCTGGCCATCGGAGTCAAACTGCACTACTGCATCGTAGCCATGCTCTTTTGCATAGCGCATACCAGCCCTAAAGCCAGCAGAAAGACCACCATTAACAGGTAAATTAAGGTAGTTAAATCCACGCTCTTTACAGATGTCCAGTGTGCGGTCAGCGGAGCCGTCGTTGATTATGATGTAATCAACTTGAGGGGCTACCTGGCACAACTCTGTAATAGTTGAAGCAATGCAGGCTTCTTCGTTGTAAGCGGGAACGACTGCAAGAATTCTCACAAGCATCCTTTGAATTGCAAATTACACGTTAACTGCATGAATATCATAGCTCAAAAGCCTTATTAATCTTGACTCGTATATAGTAGATTACCTAAAGAAATCGAAAGGTGAACGCTATGGAGTTTCCAAAAGAGCTTAAAAACCCTATTCAGTCGGGCAATTTTACGTTTTATGACACTTCGATTGAAGGTGTAAAGGTTGTGGACGTAAAGCTGTTCGGTGATGCTCGTGGTGGCTTTATGGAGACCTACCGTGAGGAAAACTTTGTTGCTGGCGGCATTGACGCATCGTTTGTACAGGATAACCAGTCCTCTTCCGTTCAGGGTGTGCTCCGTGGCCTTCACTTCCAGATTGAGCATCCACAGGCAAAGCTTGTGCGCGTAATCTCCGGCACTGTCTTTGACGTTGCGGTTGACCTGCGAGAGGGAAGTCCAACCTGGGGTCAGTGGGAAGGCGTTGTTTTGTCCGCGGAGAATCGCAGACAGTTCTTTGTTCCTCGCGGCTTTGCCCACGGTTTCTTGGTACTCTCCGAGACTGCGGAGTTCTGCTACAAGTGTGACGACATCTATCACCCAGGTGATGAGGGCGGCATTATGTGGAACGATCCAGAGCTTTGCGTTGAGTGGCCAGCGTTTCTTGGCGAGAAAACCTTAGATCCTGCAAAGGTTATTCTTTCCGACAAAGATAAGATTCATCCAGCACTTTCTTCACTTAAGAAGTAGTAAGCGCTAAAGGCAAGTTAGGTAGTATGAACGAACGTAATCGTCGTGAGCGAGAATCCACAGCTCACGAGCTTAATCGCATGAACGAGCCAGAGTGGACAGAGGAAGCTTCTGATAAAGAACTTTCGTCTTCGCCGCTCCCTCGTGCAACCCAGATGGAACTTCTCGCCCCAGCGGGAGGCCCTGCGCCGTTTACCGCAGCTCTTGCTGGTGGTGCAGATGCTATTTATTGCGGCTTGGGCAACAACTTCAACGCCCGCCGCGGTGCGGACAACTTTGACGACGAGTCGTTTGCGCGCGCGTGCAGGCAGGCTCATCTAGCTGGCGCTCGCGTGTACGTCACCGTGAACGTTGTTGTTAAGTGGGACGAGATGCAGCGTGTCCTGCGCCTGATTCGCCGCGCGTGGATCCTTGGCGCAGATGCTTTTATTATCCAGGACTGGGGTCTTATGGCTCAGGTTAGACAAACCTGGCCAGAGATTGAATGCCACGTATCAACGCAGGCAAACATCCACGATACGCGCGGTGTTGCTGCCTGTAAAAAGCTTGGCGTGGGTCGCGTTACGCTGTCCAGAGAGCTTACTAAAGAAGAGATTTCTACTATTTCCAAGCTTGGCGTTGAGCTGGAGTGTTTTGGTCACGGCGCCTTGTGCTTCTGCTATTCGGGCATCTGCCACATGTCGTCTATGCGAGGAGACCGCTCTGCTAACCGCGGAGCCTGTGCTCAGCCGTGCCGTCTGCCCTATGAGCTGCTCAACTCTAAGCATGAAGTTGTCTCGATGGGTGGCATTGACAGGCTGCTGTGTCCTAAGGATTACTGCACCATTGATGACGTGCCTGACATGATTGAAGCAGGCGTTGGCTCGCTTAAGATTGAAGGCCGCATGAAGGCGCCTGAGTACGTGTACTCGGTAGTGTCTTCGTATCGTCAGGCAATTGACGCTGCCGAGAAGGGCGTGGACAACCAAGCCGATGTGGCACGCCGTCACCGCTTGCTTAAACGCTCGTTTAACCGAGGTCTGACCAACGCGTACCTGCATGGCACCGCTGGCAACGAGATGATGAGCTATGAGCGTTCCAACAACCGCGGAGAGATCGTCGGTGAGGTTACCGGAGGGCGCCCACTTGAGGATGCTCTTGAACGCAAGAGCGGCCTCAATGGTGGCCGTGTGAAGCTCCGCCGCTACAAACAGGCGGACGTTGACCTTATTGCTCACGCACCTATTGGCAAGAACGACCTGCTTGAGATTAGACCCTTGGATGAGCCTGACAAGTTCCTGACCGCTCTTTGTCCTGTTGACGTTGAGCCTGGTCAGACAGTTACCGTGCGCACTTCTCGCGTTATGCAGACTGGCTCCACGGTACGCATTATTCGCTCCGAGGCAGCGCGCGTGGCAGCTGAGCAGATTTCTTCGCTGGAATTTCCTCGCAAACGTGCCGTTGACGTGGCTATTATTGCCCGCATTGGCCAGCCCTTTACGGTGACGCTCGCTACCGCAGACGGCGTTGCACGTGCGTCTGCTGAGGGCTTTGTGGTGGAGGAGGCTCGCACTAAGGCGGTAACCTCTGACGAGCTCATTGAGCACGTTGGTCGCATGGGAACCTCTCCATTTGAGGCGGTAAGCTTTGACGTCCAGATGGATGACGCCTGCGGCATGAGCTTTAGTGCCGTTCACAAGGTCCGCGCTGCAGCATGTGAGCAGCTGGAGGCGGCGCTTCTTGAGGAGTACCAGGACCGCGAGCAGAAGATTGCTCCGCTTTCTCGTCTTGCTTATCAAAAGGAGCGAGAAGCCCAAGACAAGGAGAAGCTTTTTGCCTTTGATGAGGCGGCTGCAAAGGCAAATGCGTCGCAGGCAGAGGTGTGTGTTCTGGTTGAAACTCCAGAGCAGGCACGTGTTGCGCTCAAGGCGGGAGCAAATCGTCTGTACGCAACTACCGATGCGCTCGCAGAGACTTCGTGGCCAGAGGATCTTCTCGCCAAGGTAACTCCATGGCTTGATGAGGTATGTCGCGAGGTTGACCATAAGCGCCTGGATCCCTACGTTGCTGCAGGTAAGCCGATTGCCGTGGGAAACATCTCCGAGCTGACGCTGGCTGTTGAGCGCGGAGCCATCCCTGAGGTGCGCGAGTGCATTCCAGTCCACAACGACTACGCTTTGCAGGCACTTGCCGACATGGGCGCAGAAGGTGTCTGGCTCAACTCCGAGCTTACCCTCCAAGAGATTTGTCACCTGGCGAGAAACGCCTCGATTCCTGTGGGTTATATGGTCAGCGGCCGTATTCGCACCATGACAACTGAGCACTGTATTTTGATGTCTACGGGCAAGTGCATCCACGATTGTGATGCCTGCAAGCTGCGTCTTGAGGAGCACACGCTCAGAGGCATTGACAACGACTACATGCCGGTCAGGACCGATAGGCACGGCCGTTCTAAGATTTGGAGCCCTAAGCTCTTTGACGGCGTGCCAGAGATTGCCGAGATGCTCTCTGCCGGCGTGAAGCGCTTTATGGTAGACGCAACGCTTCTGAGCACGGAGCAAACACGGGAGGCTACCTCTCGCGTGGCTGCTGCGATTGCGGCAACAGCGTCGGGTGCATCATTGCCTGCACGTCTGAAAGATGCGTCAGTTGGACATCTTTTCTCGCCAATTGGATAGGCGAGAAATAAGTTTGGAATTTTGGGTAGGATACCCATGTTGTAAGTTATGGGCGCATCCGCGCTTGAAGAGTTTGAATAGGAGCAAACATGGCCATTAATCGTGACCTTTTGAATGCAACCCTTGATGTTATTCGCCAGAGCCTTCAGACCGATGGCGGCGACGTTGAGCTTATTGATGTAAGCGATGACGGCACCGTAACGCTTGAGATGACTGGTTCTTGCGCTGGTTGTCCAATGTCTGCATACGACATGTCTGAGGGTATTGAGCGTATCCTGATTGAGCACGTTCCTGGTGTAAAGCGCGTTCAGCCTGCAATGCTGTAAGTTATCGCTCGGCGTCAAAAAATGAACGTTTGGCGCTTATCGGTTGTGAGCTTCATGCGCATAAACGTGTTTTTTATGCAGAGAAGTTGTGGTGAACCATAATTGACCTGCGTAATTACAAAATTTATATATCACGCTCCTCACATTATTGTGTAGGGCGTGATATTTTATATAAATGGATAATTAGTTTTTCTGACCATACATTTGTATGACGTAAGAAAGGTGGACGTTGTGGTTCTTTCTGATCGCGACATTAAAGCAGAGATTGCAGCTGGTCGTATCGTTATTGAGCCTTTATGCGAGAAAAACGTGCAGCCTGCATCGGTTGACGTATGTCTTGGCTCAAATTTTAGAATCTTCCGCAATTCTACGCATACCTCAATTGATCCACTTGTAGCTCAAGAGGGTCTTACTGAGTCAATTGATGTTCCTGAGGGAGAGGTTTTTGTCCTTCATCCTGGTCAGTTTGCGCTTGGCACTACGCTTGAGCGCATTGCTATTCCTGACGATATCCTCGGCAAGCTTGAGGGAAAGTCCACCCTGGGACGCCTGGGCCTTATGATTCACTCAACTGCAGGCTATGTTGATCCAGGCTGGGACGGAGAACTCACACTGGAGCTTTCTAACGTAGCTAACCTTCCAATCATTTTGCACCCTGGCATGAGGATTGGTCAGCTTTCCTTTGAGCGCATGAGTTCTCCTGTTGAGCGTCCTTATGGCTGTGAAGATCTTGGTAGCCATTATCAGGGCCAGCGTGGTGCAACTCCTTCGCATGTTCTTTCAAAGTAGTTTTAGTAAGTAGGACGTATTGTGTGGCTTGATGCTTTTTATCATTCATTAAACCCAGTAGCGCTTTCACTGGGTCCGCTATCTATCAGGTGGTATGGTCTGGCATATCTCGTGGGCTTTGTGCTTGCTGGCGTAGTTATGTACAGAACTGCTCAGCGCTGGAAACTTAACGTTACCCTTGATGACGTGCTTAATTTGATGGT
>CAKAPZ010000019.1 GCA_916720015.1 uncultured Atopobium sp.
GTTAATAAGGTTGCCGTGGATAACACGGTTTTCTCGACATTGACCGATGCAAAATTGGTGAGTGCATACGGCTACGCATATGCTGACCAGCACAATTACTTAACGCTTGAGACTGCCGATAAAACCATCCTTGCGCTCAAGGGAACAGAGATTTCTAGTGCTCACTCTCTGTGGCCTCTGGGAGATATGTATCATGCAGATATTGTTGACCTTGCAAGGGTAAGAAATACCTTCTCGCCAGCTATTGACCATGCAGTTCTCGAGAATATCTCTGAGGTTGTAACTGATGGCCTGGAAAATGTTGCACCAACGCCTCAAGAGCGCATCGAGTTTGTTGACTACGTGCTTACCAGCTATCTTGAGTGGAATAAAAGCATTTCTGCCATTGTGGAAGAAATGGGAAAGGTTGACGAGGTAAAAGCAATTATTTCTATGCTTCACGCTCGCCAAAAAGACCGCAGAAACACCACTGAGGTTCTAGAAATGTCTTCAAAGAGCCTCACAAACGCTCAAATTCCACACGCATCAGTCTGGCAAGACAGAATTAGAGATACAAAGGCTTCCGAATCTGACCTAGTAGAGTCCTTACGAAATTCTTTGCGAGAAATTCAAGGAGCTTCTATGCATCTGCCTGAGTTGTCAGTTGATCCAGCGGAGGCTCAGGAGGGCTTCAAGGATATGCTGGAGCTTTTAAAAGAGCTGGCACAAGAATCTGATGCACAAATTGGCATGGTTGACCCCAAAATGTGGAGAGGCCCTTTCTCAGAAAATTAGTTGCATCGTTTGCGCATACTCTGTGATAATATAGAACGAACGTTCTATATTAGGAGGTGCGATGGTAATTCTTGGAATAGACCCTGGTCTTGCTCACACTGGATGGGGAATTGTAGAGACAAGGGGTTCTGAATGCCGTGCACGCGCCTATGGATGCATAACTACAACCGCAGATGAACCAATAGATATGCGCTTGGGAAGAATCTATAACCAGATTGTTGAGGTTATAGATAAGTTTTCACCAGAAGCTCTTTCTATTGAGAGCATTTACTTTGGACAAAACGTTAAATCTGCTATTCCTACTGCACATGCTCGCGGTGCCGCTATTGTCGCTTGTTCTAAAGCAGGTCTTACGGTTGGAGAATATACTCCAATGCAGATAAAGCAGGCTGTTGTTGGTACAGGAGCTGCTGATAAACAGCAGGTTATGTATATGGTTCAAAACATATTGTGCTTGGACCATCAGCCTCATCCAGATCACGCGGCTGACGCTTTAGCTGCTGCAGTTTGTCACGCTAATCTTGTAAGAACCACCTCGCTTGGAAAGGGAAGAATACAACTATGATTGTCCAGCTTACGGGCACACTTGTATCCGTTACTCCTTCAGTTGCTGTTCTCGACGTTAATGGTGTTGGGTATGAGCTGGGTATATCAGCTTCAACAGCTGCTGCGCTTCCACAAGCGGGTGAAGCAGGCGTTACTGTTTTAACTCGTATGGTGGTCAGAGAAGATTCAATGGAACTCTTTGGATTTGCTTCGCGAGAAGAGCGTGCGCTCTTTGATCGCTTACGTGCAATTTCTGGAGTAGGTCCTAAATTGGCTCTTTCTGTGCTTTCTACGTTTACGCCACAGCAACTTGCGGTAATTGTGGCTACCAATGACGGAAATCGTCTTAAGAGTGTTTCTGGCCTTGGTAAAAAGAAGGCAGAGCGCTTAGTAATTGAACTTTCTGATGTGTTCGCAAAAGATGCAGAGCTTAAGCAGCTTGTTGGTCTTACGTCTCCTGCAGACTTTGCTGCTATTCCAAAACCTGCTGTAACCTCTGTAGAATCAGAGGCTATTGAGGCTCTTCTTGGAATGGGCTTTACTTCTCAGGAAGCAACGCTTGCTCTTGAGGGGTATGAAGAGGCTGGTGCTATTACAATTGAAGCTGCTATTGGTTATGCACTAAGGCGTTTGGGAAGTGGTAATTAATGTGGGAAGCAGATGCAGATAACTTATTTGAGTCGTCGTCTACTCCAGCTCCATTTCCAGGACACACTTCTCAACGTGTAGTTTCTAGTGGACTTCAGGCAGAAGACCTGGAGCAAGATAGAAACTTGCGACCAAAAACTCTTGATGAGTATCTTGGTCAGGAGCGTGTTAAATCAAATCTCCGTGTTCTTATTGAGGCTGCAAAAAGCCGCAATGAGCCGCTTGATCACGTTATTTTTTCTGGCCCTCCAGGCCTTGGCAAAACAACGCTTGCAGGTGTTTTAGCGGGAGAGATGGGCTCAAAGCTTCATACAACCTCTGGCCCCGCAATTGAGCGAGCAGGAGATTTAGCAGCAATTCTCACCAATCTTGAAGAGGGAGATATTCTCTTTGTTGATGAGATTCACAGGCTTAATCACCAGGTTGAAGAAATTCTGTATCCAGCAATGGAAGATTTCTTCTTAGATATTGTTATCGGCAAAGGCCCTGCGGCAAGGTCAATCAGGCTTGATATTCCACGCTTTACTCTTGTAGCTGCAACAACAAGAACAGGACTTCTAACCGGTCCATTGCGTGATCGTTTTGGTATTTCTTATCGTCTTGATTACTATACTGTTCCTGAGCTTCAGACTATTGTCATGCGCTCGGCAAACATCCTTGATGTAGAAGTTGATGAGCAGGGTGCTGCTGAAATTGCTTCTCGATCAAGAGGTACACCGCGTTTGGCAAACCGTCTGTTAAAACGCGTACGAGATTACGCACAAGTTAAAGCTGAAGGTACTATTACCTGGCAGGTAGCCTCAGAAGCGCTTTCATTCTTTGAGATTGATGAGCTTGGTCTAGATGTAATGGACGTGCGTGTTTTACGTGCGCTTTGTGAGACATTCAGAGGTCGTCCGGTTGGTCTCACAACCATTGCAAGTGCAGTCTCAGAGGATCCGTCTACACTTGAAGATGTTTATGAGCCATATCTTTTGCAGCAAGGGCTTATTATTAGAACACCTCAAGGTAGACAGGCAACGCATGCTGCATTTGATCACTTACGTATTCCTGTTCCTACTAACTAGTAGATTGGAACAAAATGCTTCAACGAGATTACATTTTGGAAGTAATCGATGACTTTACTTCAACGGTCACAGCAGGTTTGGGAAATGCTTTAGAGGCTCAAACTGAAGAGTCACTTGATGGGGTAGAGGCAGCTGTTGCAGAGCTCATTGATTTGAGTCCAGAGACTGCTCTTGCGCTTTCGCCAGACTCTCTTGTAACCATGATGTTGCTCTCCGGCGTAGCTGATTCAGTTGCAGAGTATGTGGTATATGCTCTCGACAGGCTCTCTCACGTTTATGATCAACTAGGAGATGAGGATAAGGCTGGTCTCAGAAGACAGCAGGCAGTAGCGGTTGCACAGTCCTTCTCGGTAGATCAAAATGCTACTCCAGAGCAATTTAAGGATTTTGAAGCAAAGTATTTTGCGTAACCACGTTTTATAAGCTAACAAATAAACCCCAGCTCAATATGAGTTGGGGTTTATTGCTATAGAGCTTCATGTTTATTTGGATTACCAAATAACAATCTTAGTTCCATAAGGAATGTTGTCATAAACCCACTTAGCGTTTTCTGTTGCAAGACGTACGCAACCGTGGGAACCGTTGTATCCAAGCCTACCATCACGGACGGTATAACCGTCGGAGTTATAGAGAATGGAGTGAATAAGATACTCACCAGAAATGGTCGTGTAATACCAGCATCTAAAGCCAGACCCAAAGTAAAGACCCTTGTTACCTACGGTAAATTGACCATGAGGAGTCCACATGCCTGGTGCTCCTGTAGTGCACTGCCATTCGTACCAAACAACCCAGTTGCCGTGTGAACCCCTGTATACAGCAAAGCGATTGCCAGTAGTATCAATCTGAATGAGCCAGTTAGTGGCGCTATAGTAGTTTTGAGCGTAACGGTACATATCAGGGTAGTAGCAAGGTTGCTCCTCCATGGCGCCGTCAGCAGCTGACCAATACAGTTTTCCGCCCCAGGTTATATAACCAGTTTGCATGGAACCATTATTACTGAGATAGTAGTCCTTGCCATTATCTTTAATCCATCCGGTTTTCATCTTGCCGTCGGAATCAAGGAAGTACCAACTGCCCTTTGAATTAATCCAACCAGTTTGTTTTTCTCCATTGGAACTAAAATAGTACCAAGTTCCATGAATATTAAGCCATCCATCTGCTGGTGCACCATTAGAAAGATAGTAAAAATCTTTACTATTTTCTTTTATCCATCCCGTCTTAATTTTATGGTCAGCTCCAACATTAATGGTCAATCCTGGAAGATGTACCGTTCCTGTTGGCTGTGAACCGTCATCTGTAGAGAAGACTCCTTCGGGAGAAATGAATCCAGTCAGTACTCCATCTGGACCTGCCCAACGTTTTACACCATTTGAAAGAGTAACCCATTCATTTTTTGCTAGACCATAGCTTTTATCAAAGTAGTAATTCTTTCCATCAATTGAATGCTCACCAATATAAGCAGCGTGATCAATGGAGTTCGGATTAAAATACCAGGTCTTATTGCCAGGAGTAGTAAACCATCCAGAGACAAGCGCGCCGCTAGATTGAGCCCAGGACAAATTTCCGTCTGGTAGGGACACCCAATTACTTGAAGTCATACCAGCATTTTCATCAACGTAATATGAACCGCTAGGAAGTTGGAAAAGTCCAGTTTTCATGCGATGAATTGAGTCTTCTGGATCAAAGTAAAACCATTTACCATTTGGGAAATGTTTCCAACCTGAATAGAATGAGCCATAAGAATCTACCCAAGACCATGAACCATCATCATTGTGAATCCAACTATTTCTAAGGATTCCATAGTTTTCATCGAAATGATAATATGTGCCGTCAATTTCGACGTTGCCAATAAGCGCTGGATGCTGTGGAACAGATGGATCAAAGTACCAAGTTCTACCATTTGGTGTGTTAAACCAACCAGAGGCAAGAGCGCCATTTTTTTGAGCCCAAGCCCACTCACGAGTTGGTAGTTGAATCCAACTGTTAGAAATCATACCTGCATATTCATCAATGTAATATGAGGTACCAGAAACCTGAATTGTTCCAATTAACATACGATGACGAGGTTCTTCTGGATCAAAATAGAACCACTTGCCGTTAGGCATATGCTTCCATCCAGAATAGTAAGTACCATCTTCAGTTGCCCATGACCAAGAACTTGCTGAACGATATACCCATCCATTTGTTACAAGTCCGCCTGTTGAATCAAAGTAGTAAAACTTACCATCAATTTCAACTTCACCGAAGATTGCCGTATGCAGCGGGTCAGTTGGATCAAAATACCAAGTTTTACCATTAGGCGTTGTATACCAACCCTTGGCTGCATTACCGCTAGCATCTACATAGTGCCAGCCAGAATCATCTTTAATCCACTGGCTTGTGACAAGTGTTCCATCTTCTTTGTAATAGTGGAATTGGCCGTTTTCTTGTCTCCATCCAGAAGACTGAGGGGTTGGCGAAGTATTTTCTGTTGGAACAGCAGGTGTCTGGTCTGTTGTTGGAGTTGTTGTTGGCGCTGCAGGTGAGGTAGGCTGAGAGTTTTCAGGTGCTGTAGGAGAAGTATTTTCAGATGTTGCAGTAGTTTCAGTTGTTACAGCAGGAGCATTTACTGCGGATGTATCAGTAGTTTCTGCAAGAGCAGGAGCAGCGTGGAGTCCGCAAAGTAGAGCTGCACTCAACGAAGCAACCGCAATAAGCTTTTGTGTAGAAGGTCTGTAGGAAAAACGCATCTTCTTCTCCATTGTTTTAACTCCAATAAATCCAGGTAATAAAGAGCAGTTCAAACTGATTTAGCGCTTGTATTCAGTAAGTACACCGTCTAATCCAGCCCAGCGTCTTACGCCATCGGAACGGGTAATCCATTGATTGCGAGCAAGACCATATCCTGCGTCAAAGTAATAGTCTTTACCATCAATAGTGTGTTCTCCAGTATAAGCAGGATGGCTTGGTTTTGCTGGATCAAAGTACCAAGTTTTTCCATTTGGTGTGGTGAACCAACCAGAAGCAAATGCGCCACTTGACTGTGCCCATGCCCAACCGCCTTCTGGGAGCTGTACCCAATTATTAGCAGTCATTCCAGCAGACTCATCAATATAATAAGTTCCACTAGAAGTTTGGATGACACCTACAAGCATACGGTGCTTGGAATCTTTGGTATCAAAGTAGAACCACTTGCCATTAGGCATATGCTTCCAACCTGATTGAAGCGCCCCACTCTCTCCAGCCCAAGACCAAGAACCATCAGCTCTATGAACCCATCCATTTTTCAGAAGACCATAGCCTGAATCAAAATAATATGATTGACCGTTAATTTCAGTCTCACCAATTATTGCAGGATGCTGTGGATCTGATGGATCAAAATACCAAGTTTTGCCATTTGGCGTGGTGTACCAACCAGAAGCAAATGCACCGCTCGACTGTGCCCAAGCCCAACCGCCATTAGGGAGCTGTACCCAATCGTTAGAAGTCATTCCTTGATTTACGTCAACGTAATAAGTTCCGCTAGAAATAGTGAAGACACCTTTCTTAAGCAGAGGAAATTCTCCATTTTCATCAAAATAGAACCACTTACCATTTGGCATGTGTTTCCAGCCAGAATAAACAGAGCCAACTGTTTCAATCCAAGCCCATTCACCATCATCCTCAATCCAACCATGGGTAACAAGGCCATTACTGTGATCAAAGAAATAATATTTACCATCAATATCTATTCCGCCCATTACTACTGTATTGTAATGTTCTGGGTCGGCATACCAAGTTTTGCCATCTGGAGTTTTAAACCAGCCAGAGATAGCAGCGCCATCTGGACCAGCCCAATACCAAGCTTCTACACCATGGCCCAAATTTACCCAAGAATTTCGTAAAAGTCCTGTCGAAGTATCAAAGAAGTACAGCTTTCCATCGACCGGAACTGATTTAGCAATAACCGGAACACCCGAACCAATTTCACTAGTTAAATACCAGGTTTTACCATTAGGAGCAGTAAACCATCCTTCAGTAAAACGACCATCAGCTCCTGCCCAGCTCCAACCCTTATCTGTTTTAACCCAATTGTTTTTTATCAAGCCGTTATCTTTATCTACGTAGTAGTAAGTGTAGTGATAATTAGGAGTATTTTTATTTTCGAGAATATAAAATAAGCCATATCTAGCGTGCGGTAGCCATGTCTCTGGCTCAAAATACCAGGTTTTGCCATCAGGTGTAGTATAGAAACCAGATGCTGCTGCACCTGTTTCATCTACATAGTATTGATGACTGTCATAAGTAATCCACTGACTTTTTAGAATAGTTCCATCTTCAGTATAAAAATATACCTTTCCATCAACTTTTTTCCACTTTGGATAATAGGATTTAGAAGTTGATTCAGGAGCACTTACTGTGGAAGTATCAGTAGTCTCTGCAAGAGCAGGAGTAGCGTGGAGTCCGCAAAGTAGAGCTGCACTCAACGAAGCAACTGCAATGAGCTTTTGCATTGAAGGCCTGCTGGACAAACATGTCTTCTTTTTCATGGGCATATCCTTTTTTGAAGGGATAACTTTCTATATAAATAATAGTTTGATATGTCTGTTATTGTTCCCGTAAATTAATCCTATACAAATTCTCTATCTTCTATGAAAAAATGCTCAACTAATGAGATAAAAAACGTTTAATAGCAGATATATCCATAAATAAATGCTGGAAAACAGCTTGATTACCTGTGGCTCTTCCGGTAGATGGTGTGAAAATCTCCATGAGTGGTTTCTCGCCACATAAGTTGTTGATTAAGGTTATTATATTCCACGTGGCGAAACGTCACGGTATCGCGCTCCACAGGCGCAGTTTTGCCCTGCGGGGCTAAGAAAGAAAGGCACGAAATGGCTCAGGGTACTGTAAAGTGGTTTAATCCAGACAAGGGTTACGGCTTCATCTCTCGTGAGGATGGCGACGATCTGTTCGTACACTTCTCCGAGATTCAGATGGACGGTTTCAAGACTCTCGATGAGGGTCAGCCTGTCGAGTTTGAGATTACCACCGGCCAGAACGGTAAGCTCCAGGCTTCTAGCGTCCACAAGATCTAGTACTTGCGAACACTACCATCAAAAGGAGACCTTCGGGTCTCCTTTTTTGTTACATCGCTATTTTTACAGTTGCAGTAACCAAGAGCTTTAATACCAGTGCTTGATGGTAAGGTCAGCAAGTTCAGAGAGTTTCTCGATATCTTGATGCTCATCATCACAATTAACAGCACAGGTGATAAGGCCAACAGAATTTCCTGTCTGAAGAGCCAGTGGGATGTCTTCAAACAGAATTGTTTTCTCGGCTGGAGCATTAAGGCGTGCAAGAGTTTCCAAGTATAGATATGGTTCATCTTTTGCAGATCCAACATCTGCTGCAAACACCTGAGTATCAAACAGAGTGGATAGATGTAAACGAGGCTCAAGAAGAGCAAGAAGCTCCGGCTCGTTGACAGTTGCCAATGCAGTAGGGATGTCTTTTTCTTGTAGCTTGCCAATAAAATCAACAACACCAGGTCGAAGCTGCACGGAGTTTACAAAGAAGCTTTTACTGAGTTCTTTCCACTCGGCGACAATCTTTTCTGGATCTTCCTTTAGCCCATAGGTGGCAATTGCCCATTCGGCTCCCCTTTCAAATCCAAGAGGGGAGAGTATCTTGCCAATTTCTGGAGTGTAAGGGATTCCTCGCGACTCAAAAAACTCCTGGTCAACAAGCTTCCAAATATGATGCGTGTGAGCAATAGTGCCATCAAAATCAAAGATTGCTGCTTCAAAATCTGTTGCAAGAATATCTTCTAGTGTCGAGAAAATCACAGAGTTCCAATCAAGTTGCGGTGAGCTTGTGTTTTTTATTGTTGACGTGCCAGTCTAGTGTAAACTTTTAGCAAGTATGAAGAGGAGTAAACCAATACTTTTCGGAGGACCGCATGAAACGCAGCTTATTTAATACTCGCGGTAAATTGCTTGCTGTTTTGTTTTTTGTTGTCGCAGCATTGTTTGTAACAACAGTTCAAAGCGCATATGCAACTACCTACACCACAATGGATGCCCAAGGAAACATTATCCAGAGTGAATCACTAAAAGATGCCGTAGCACTTGCTCGTGCAACTGGCAGACCTATTGCGCTTGACCCAGGTCACAGTGATGGCCTTGAAGGCAGAGATCCAGGTGCTACCTACTTTGGACTCAAAGAGGGAGATCTGGCTTGGGCAACTGCCATGTACGCCAAGAAGTATCTGGAAAAATGGGGTGTACAGGTTGTTGTTGTTCGTGGAGAACACGAGGATCCATCGATCAAGACGCGCGTACAACGTGCTGTTGACGCAAACGCTTGTGCCATAATCTCGCTTCACTACAATGCCGGCCCTGCATCTGCAACGGGCTCAGAGGTGCTTGTTCCTCACAAGGTAAGCTACAACTATGATCTTTATCTCTCCGGTCAAATTTTTGCCGGTAAGGTTAACTATTACCTCAGAAATAAAGTTGGTATTGTTACCCGCGGTGATGGTGCTACTGAGCGTGGCTACAACGACCAATACGGAACAGACTATTACGAGAATGGCGATGAGTCTGATTATTACGGTATTGTCCGCTATGCTCGTCAAAAGGGAATTCTTGGCGTAATTATTGAGCATCAATTCATCTCTAATCCAGCACATGCTGCTGAGTTTAAAGACCTTGGCGATAATTCCAAGGTTGACTACATTGGCTGGGCAGACGCATGGGCAATTTGGGAAATGTATAGCTCTGATACCTGGTGGAGCATGAGTGGTGTTTCAGTAGCTCAAAAGGATAGTGACGTCACTCTAAAGCCAGTTCTTACTGGCGTAGTTACTGACGCAACATTTACTTACAGCTATGTTGGTCCAGATGGAACGAAGGTAACAGTTGCATCTAACACTACGGCAACTTCCTCTACCTTTACGCTCCCTGCTAGCGGCCGTTACACCCTGTATATCACAGCAAAATCTTCTGATGGTCAAGAAGTAACCCGACAGACAAACTATGACGCTAAGATTAAAGAATCCTATGGCTGGCGCAGAGCTGCTGAAGGATGGATGTATTCCGACGACAACGGCACTGCTTACGTAAGCAGATGGCTTAAAGACGATGATGGCTGGCATTATTTTGATGCTAGAGGAATTGCTGTTTCTGGCTGGTTTACTACGCCAAATGGTAAAGTTTGGTACTTTGACGCAGCTGCTCCTCATAACGCTGCCGCTCTTGGCCAGAGGACCATTTCAGGTAAGTCTTATTACTTTGATGAGACTAATGGAATGGCAAAGAATTCCTGGGTCCACCAGGCTGATGATTCTTGGTCTTGGGCGACAGGAGATGGCTCTCTGCACGCAGGTTGGAAGCACATGCCAAATGGCAAGTGGTTCTACTTTGATGCTAATAACAGCTATCACGCTACCTTTGGTCTTATGACTGACGGAAATAAGAAGTACTACATTGATCAGAATCGTGGTCTGATTTACGGCGGTTGGGTCAATCTTGCTAATGGAGATTGGATCTGGCTTAATGACGACGGTACTCTTTACTCTGGCTGGAAGTACATGTCTAACGGCAAGTGGTTCTACTTTGATGAGAATGCTGAGTATCCACTGATGAAGACTGGACTTGTTATCACAGCTAGCGGCTCATACTACGTTGATGCTAATAGCGGCATGAAGGCTAATGACTGGGTAGAGATGCCTAATAATGTCTGGGCTTGGGCTCAATCTAATGGTGCTCTTGTTTCTGGTTGGTTTAATACACCAAATGGCAAGACATGGTACTTTGATCCAAATACAAAAGAGCACGGTGCTCTCTTTGGTCTTCAGGTAATTAACGGCTCATACTATTACTTTGACCAGAGTAATGGATTGTTGCGCTCTCAAAATGTCACTCTTCCTGATGGTCGTGTTGCTTACGCAGATGCAAATGGCGTTCTTAACATCAAGTCTGCAGATAACAACAACGGTGGTAATGGTGGAGATACTAGAGACGCTAACAACACGCCTGCTGATAACGATTCTCCAATTGAGCCAACTCGCGGTAATTTCTCTGATCGCACCAGCGTTCTTGGAGCACCTCTTGTCACTAAAGAGGACCTTCAGCGAGATTTCAACAAGCGCGTAGGTTCTGCTTATCCAGCTGTCTATGCCGAGAAGGGCGCTGCAACAGGAACCGATTTTGTAAACCAGCTATGGCAGGCTGCAATTGACGAGGGAGTTCGTCCAGAGCTCCTCTATGCGCAGGTCATGGTTGAGACAGGTAACCTTCGATTTGGTGGCGACGTCCTCCCTGAGCAGTGCAACTTTGGTGGTCTCGGTGCAACTGGAAATGGAGCGCGTGGACTCTCATTTGATACCGTTCTTAAGGGACTACGTGCACAGGCTTTGCACCTTCGTGCATACGCAGGTTATGAGCCACTGACCGTTGATCCAAGCGAGGCTCAAAAAGTTGACCCTCGCTACGGAGCATGGATTCTTGCTAAGAAAGCTAACATTATCCGTAAGCTTGCTGGTACGTGGGCAATGGATAAGAACTATGCTGTAAAGCTTGTTCGCGTAATGAATGAGCTGTAAGTCAAAGTACTTGCAACAAAATTTACGAAAAAGGAGTTCCGAGAAATGATGTGACCCCCAAAAGTTAGACTTTTTTAGCGTAGCAGTTTATATGGCTGCTACGCTATTTTTATGCAGCCAAGAGTCTAAG
>CAKAPZ010000020.1 GCA_916720015.1 uncultured Atopobium sp.
ACAAAGGAAGCGTAAAGCTCCTTCATAATGTGCTGGACCTTCTCGTCACACTCACGCTCGTAAACCTTCATCTGAGGAATACGTGCAGCAGTCTCGGGGTAGCCTTCCATAATGACCACATACTCTTCAGCGGTTTCTACAATTTTGTCGCCAAACTCGCGGAACATGGTGTAGAAGACGTCCTCTTTTGGCTTACCTAGCATGAATCCTCCAATAAAGTTGAGTGGTTCAATAGAACTCGTAAAAGACAGTTATACGTACTTAGAAAATCATCAGGAACAGTTTTGCAAAAAGAAAACCAATAAGTCCACAGCCAGGGAAAGTAAACACCCATGCTGCAACCATTTCTTTTGCAACGCCCCAGTTAACTGAACGAATATTTTTTGCAGCACCCGCGCCCATCATGGCGGTCATTTTTGTATGAGTTGTTGAAACAGGAAGACCAGTCAGTGTGGAAAGCAGCAAAGATGCAGATGCCGAGAAGGACGCGGCAAAGCCCTGATAACGCTCAAGCTTTACCATTTCCATTCCGACTTTTTTAATAATCTTTCTTCCGCCAATTGCGGTGCCGATAGACATAAGAGCAGCACACAGTACCTGCAGCCAGAGCGGGAACACATCTGCACCAGCAGCTCCATGACCTGCGGAAAGTGCAATTGCAAGCATAGCAATGGACATGAACTTCTGACCGTCCTGTGCACCATGCATAGCCGCAACAAATGCTGAGCCAACAACCTGCAAATGGCCAAACATCTCATCAGCGCGCTGTCGATCAACGTTAACGCAAAGCTTGTTGATTGCTTTAACAATGATCCAACCAGCGGCAAAACCTAATGTGGTTGAAAAGAGCAGACCAATTAAGACTTTGCTCCACTCGCCCCAGTTAACAGCTCCAAAATCACCATGAATAGCAAGTGCTGCACCGGTGAGACCTGCAATAAGGGCGTGTGACTCAGAAGTTGGAATACCTAAAGCCCAAGCTCCTACTGCCCAAGTAACAATACCAACACAGCCTGCGGCAAGAGCAACAAGAGCCTCATGGTTATTGCTACCAAAGTCAACCATACCCAGAATTGTGTCTGCAACTGCAGTTGAAATGAGGCACATAGCCACCAAACCAACAAAGTTGCATACAACACTCATAATAATTGCATGGTTAACTTTAATTGAACGAGTTCCAACAGCCTCTGCAATAGCATTAGCCGCATCGGTTGCACCATTTACAAAGATACATCCAAAAACAAGGACAATGACAAGGGCCAAAAACGGATTGGCAACCAACATCTCAAAAAAGTGTCCGAGAGTTATCATTCGGTACCTTTCAAACCACTTTCATAACGGGACAATGATAATCGAAATATCGTTCAATTATGTTTAAAACATTCGAATAGCTAAATAAGCGCAAGTTGTTTCTTACGCCCTGCCTTCCCTCTTATGAAAAATGTAAACTGACCCGGGAGAGCTACCGAGTTAACCCAGAAGAGTTGCCTCAAAAGGACACCTCAGGCTACTAGGCAAGCTTTTTGATAATAGCTGCAGTAATTCTGGCAGAGCGCTCAGAAGCCTCATGCTCAAACGTCAAATAATCAACGCTCGAAGTAGTACCGGGCTTATCGGACATGAGCCTAATTACTACAAACGGCGTGTGGTTAAGCCAAGCAACCTGAGCAATTGAGGCGCCCTCCATCTCGCAACAATCAGCACCAAACGTTGTATAGATGTGGTCTGCTAACTCTGATGAACTTACAAACTGATCTCCTGAAGCAACGCGGCCAGAAATAACCTGCAGTTGAGAAGCTACTTCTTTGGCCGAAGCAAGAGCATGTTCAACAAGACCCTCATCTGCTGTAAACGAGAAGACCGGAAGGCCTGGAATTTGACCAGCAGCAAAATTGAGAGGACCAACGTTCATATCGTGTTGAACTAAATCTGAAGAGATGACAATATCCCCTACATGCAGCTCAGAATTTAAAAGCCCTGCAATACCGGTATTAATAACATGAGTAACAGCAAAGGTATCAATCAGAATCTGCGCGCATGCCGCCGCATTGACCTTGCCAATTCCCGACTGTACAACAACTACAGGGACTTCTCCCAAAAGACCTTCAACAAATTGCATACGAGCCTGCTCATAGGAGCGCTCAATGGTCATCTGCTCTTTTAGCAGCGCAACCTCTGGTTCCATGGCTCCAATAATGCCAATTTTCATGTTAGGCTCCTACTCCTGCTAGCCAACTGGAACCAGCCAGGGCTCGTACAATTTTGTCTCGTACACTCATTTCACTTGCGTCATCTTTAATGTGGACATGAATGACCACCTTGATGCCTGTCTCAGCAATGCTTGATGCTTCAACTTCAATAGGAAGTGTTCTATCCAGCTGAGGCGCAGCTACCTCTTTAATAATTTCTGTAATTTCTTGTGTTACAGCATTTAGTTCAACAGTTGGCTTAAGCACTATATTGATGGGAACCTCAGTTACATCCCATCTTGTACGATGTACCAGTGCGGTTTTATTGAGAACAGAGTTAGGGATAATATCCACTTTACCGCCGCGGTCGCGCACAATAGTAGAGCGCCAGTTCATGTCAATGACCTCGCCGGAAACGTTTCCAATGCTTACCTGATCTCCTGGCTTAACTACACCTCCCAGCATGAGGCCCAATCCACCCACCAGGTTAGAAATGGTATCCTGCAGGCCAAAAGACAAGGCAATGGAGGTAACTCCCAAGGCGGTTACAAATGCTGTCGGCTGAATACCAAAAACAGGCTGCAATACCGCGAGAATAGCAAACGCCCAGATAATTCCACGGATTATGTTGACAAAGATAGACGCCGACGGCAGCTTAGATGAATCCAAGGCCTTTCTTGAGAGCTTTATTGCAAAATGCTGAATCAAAAATGCAATGAAAAACACCACTACAAAGGTAACTACTCTGAAAATAAAATCTTGTGGAGTGAGGCCCAAGATCAAGCCGTCATGTATTAACACCATAGCTATCCCTCAATTTTTATAATCGGAGCAAAGCCCTTCATGAGCTTCTTTGTCTTATTAGTACGCGTAAACTTGACCTCAATAGTATCGCCCTGAACTGCTAAAACAACGCCTGGGCCAAAGGTCTTGTGAGAAACCTGGTCTCCCACAGCAAAACTTGCAGAAGCGCGGGCTGGGTCTTTCTGAATAGGAGCTGTACGTGGAGCTGGGGCACCGCCGGTAGAGCGCGTGCGAGAACCAAAAACGTTTCCACCGTAGACCTCGGAGCCGCGACCAGAACCAAAGGTTCCATGACGGTCTCCTCGCTTTGCCCAACCAACTCCAGAAAAACCTGCAGAACCAACACCAATAGCTTTTACGTGCTCTTGAGGAATCTCTCCCACAAAACGCGATACAGGATTTGCCTGAACAGAGCCGTAAGTCCTTCTGGTAGATGCGTACGTCAAATACAGACGCTTACGCGCACGAGTAATAGCAACATAGGCAAGTCTGCGCTCTTCTTCTAGCTGAGCAGCCTCTGCCTCGTAATTTGCATGAGGGAAGATTCCCTCCTCCATACCAGCAACAAAAACTGCAGGAAATTCCAGACCCTTTGCAGCGTGAATAGTCATGAGCGTTACTGCAGAGGTAGAACCATCCAAGCTATCCAGGTCAGAGCGAAGCGCCAGCCATTCCATAAAGGCCGGGAGCTTCTCTGCCACAACCTGTGGATGCAAACTCTCCTCCTGAGGCGCAGGAGCCGTCTCTACAGCAGCACCAGCAAGCGCGCCGGTAGCAGCATCAAAACCAGCCTCACTCAGCGAAGCTGCATCTTGCGCATCAAGCGCTCCAGCTTCTCTGAGCTGCTGCAGGCTCTCAAGCGTTTCTTCAACATCGTCGTGAGACTCATCAAACTCTGCTGCAACACCAAAGAACTCTCGAATGTTCTCGATACGTCCATCAGCCTCAATGGTATGCTCCGCCTCAAGTGCCCTAATAAGACCTGAGCGATCAACAATTGCCTCAACAACCTCATCAAGCTCTCCGTCAATATGACGGCCATGCTCAATAGCTGACGTGAACTCTACCAGCGCATTTCTCACCTTTGCGGTAAGAAGGCTCTCCTCCATCACACATGCTTCACATGCCGAGAAGAACGACAAACCGTTATACAGTGCATATGTCTGAATCTTCTGAATACTGGTTGCGCCAATACCGCGGCGAGGCGTGTTAATAACGCGCAGCGCAGCCATATCATCATCTGGATTGACGACAACTTTGAGGTACGCCATGACATCTCTGATTTCTGCGCGATCAAAGAATCGAGTGCCGCCAACAATCTTGTAAGGAACACCAGCTCTGAGCAACATATCTTCGAGAATACGAGACTGAGCGTTGGTGCGATAGAACACGGCTATGTTGTCGTACGATGTACCCTTATCGTGCAGTTTTTCTATCTCGGAGCCAATCCACGCGCCCTCATCACGCTCATCAGATGCCTGATACACCTGGATTTTCTCGCCATCTCCCTCATCGGTAAAAAGACGCTTTGGTTTTCGGTAAGAGTTATGCGCAACAACTGCATTTGCAGCGGCCAAAATATGGCCCGTTGAGCGGTAGTTTTGCTCTAGCTTAACTACAACTGCTTCCTCATAGTCTTTCTCGAACGCCAAGATGTTTTTGATGTCTGCTCCGCGCCACGAATAAATGGACTGGTCATCATCGCCAACAACCATAAGATTGCGATACTTGGATGCCAAAAGCTTGGTAATTGCGTACTGGACGCCGTTGGTATCCTGATACTCGTCAACGTTGATATAACGGAAACGCTCCTGGTACTTAGCAAGCACGTCAGGGTACTTGGAGAGCAACTCAAACGCCTTGATGAGAAGATCATCAAAGTCCATAGCATTAGCTTTGTCCAGACGCGTCTGGAGGGCACGATACACGCGGGCCACCACATGATCCATAGGACTTGCTGCCTGAGCTTCTACATCATCAGGATACAAAAGCGCATTTTTAGCAGCAGAAATCTTGGAACGGATGGAGTTAAGGGGGAACTGACGGACATCAATATCCAAATCAGACAGAATGGTTTTTATCAGGCGCTTTGAATCGTCATCATCATAGATGGCAAAATTGGAGCCATAACCAAGACGTTCGCCATCTTCTCTGAGCAGACGAACACACATAGCGTGGAACGTGCAGACCCACATGCCGCGAATATTGTTAGGAAGCAGCGCCTCAAGGCGCTCACGCATCTCTGCTGCAGCCTTGTTAGTAAACGTAATAGCAAGAATCTGCCAAGGACGAACGCCCTCGTTGGCAATCATGTGCGCAATTCTAAACGTCAAAACACGCGTCTTACCCGAGCCAGCTCCTGCAAGAACCAACAGAGGTCCCTGAGTTGTCATAACCGCCTGATGCTGGGCAGGATTTAAACCTTCAAGATCAATCTGCATTGCGCCATCCTTGTGTCAATCATTCTTAGAGTAAAAGTGTACCCCGATAACCGGACATTAATTGCGCTCGTTTCTGTTGGCTCCACAATAAAAAACCGGCCTTCGCAAGAAGACCGGTTTATCTGCATCAACGCTGCTAGTGAACTTCTGTGCACGTATGGAGAAAAGATCATCTACTCCAAACGCATGCTTAGTTTGTTGAGTTTGTCTGACGACTCTTTGCGCGAGCAACAACAGCCAGTGCAATCACGCCACCTGCGACACATGCCATAACAATAGCGCTAAGAGAGTGGTTCTCATCACCAGTGTATGGAAGCACAGAGCCTCCATAATACGGGATAGCTGCAGGATTTGGAGCTCCTGGGAAGCTTGGTGTCAGAGGACCGCTAGGGTTTCCTGGGATGCTTGGGGTACCAGGATTCTCTGGAGTAGCAGGGTTTTCTGGGGTGACAGGAGCGGCTGGCTCTGGCTCCCACTCTGCAACAAGAACAACCTTAGGAGTGGTGGTAGTAAGAGTTACCTGGTCTCCTGCCTGGTAGGTAGTACCGTCAAGCTTCCAGCCCTTGAAAATGTAGCCCTCACGAGTTGGGACGGTAGCAGAAACAGTCTCATTCTTAGGATCAGTGAGTGAGTCAGCGGTGTTGCTATCAATACCAAAGTAACCGCTCTGTGCTGCAGGAGCTCCAGTACCGCCGTTTGCGTCGTAGCTGAGCTCATACTCCTGGTTCCAAACAGCAGTCAGGGTATAAGGGCTTCTCATGTTAAAGACCGTAGTCTCAGAAACATAGCGCTTATCGCCAGCTGGGTTGTTGTTTGCATCTGCAGGAACAGCAGAAGCACCAACATAGCGGAAGTGGTTATCAACGTAAGAACGCTTCCAGAACTCAAACTTATAACCATCGCGAACTGGCACATCCTCAATGATGTTGTACTCAGCAAAGCCGTAAGTGCGAGGGTTATTTGGAGTCTTGGACTCTGTATAAGTTGCGTTGCCGTAGATGGTGCCGCCATTTGCATCATAAATGAGCTGGTTTACTGCAGATGGCGTTGGAGTAGGTGTGGGAGTTGGAGTTGTCTCTGCAGGAATAACGTGGATGTGATAGCCAACCCACATGAGGTGAGTGGTGTTGCCACCAACGTTAGCAGGGTCCGTTGAATCTCCCTGCATAGTAACAAGGAAGAAAACGGTAGCAGGCTGGTTAGCAGGAGTTACTTGACGGCCAGTGAACTGAAAATAGAACTGACCACCATTATTGGTAACAGTATTGCTGTTTCCATAGAATGCATATGTAAAGTCATTATCAGTAGCTGGAAGCTCTGGATAAGGAGCGGCGGTGACCAGCGTAGTGGTTACACCAAAAGGAGCAAAACCAGGACGAGTAGTGGTGTAGTGAGAATACGCACCGGTGTCTCTAATGGTCTGACCAACGCGAACGACAATCTCGCCATACTGACCAGGAACAGGGGTCTGGTGACCTGTGCGCTGTGGATTGTCAGTGAGGAACCTAGACGTATCAGCATTGCCATCAGCAGAGAAAATTGAAACCTTTACACCTGGTGTAGAAGTATCAATAGGGTCTGCAAATGCGAGTTTTGGAGTAGCAACAGCAAAAACTGCAACCAGTGCAAGCGCAGCTGCACACGCAATCCTCTGAAGTGTCTTAAAGTGACGCATGAAACCTCCTGGAACTATTACAAGTAATTACGTACTCTTACGGCCAAAATTCAGCTGTAAGAGCATATAGGACAAGGCAATTCTTAGTAAATGAGCCCAGAGCGATTACATATATCTTTCACAGGTTTTCCACGTATTTTCCATATGTTTTGACATAAAAAAGCGCGGCGAGAAACTCACCGCGCTTGAATGCATATGTTGTAACGCTTTCAGTCAGAGAATTACTTAACAAACAGGAAGTATGCGATAACTGCAATACCCAGAATAATGCGGTACACGCCAAAAGGCTTGAAATCATGCTTGCGGACATAGCCCATAAGCGCACGGACCATAACAAGCGACACAATAAACGCCACTAAACAACCAACACCCAAAATAATTGCCTCGGGAGCAGTGAAGGTGTTGCCCTTCATAAAGTAGCGCACAAGTCTCAAAGCAGAAGCGCCGGCCATAGTAGGAATAGCCAGGAAGAACGTAAACTCAGCAGCCACTGCCCTCGAGCAACCAAGTGCTAAACCGCCCAGGATTGTTGCACCGGATCTTGAAGTACCTGGAACAATTGCAAGTACCTGGAACACACCAATGCCAAGTGCGGTCTTCCAGTCCAGGTTGTCAATGTCTTGTACGCGGGCCAGGTTGTCGGCTGAGGGGGCCTTCAGGGATGCGGCAGCGTCTGGACGCATGTGTTTACCGCGAGGTGCTTCAACCTTTACCGTTGCAGCGACCTTCTCGCGATGTAGCTCAAGCACAATAAAGATGATGCCGTAGAAAATAAGGGTTGCAGCAATAACAAAAGGGCTTCCCAGATGCTCTTCAATGAAGTCATTGAGCGGCAGACCAATTGCTGCTGCAGGAACGCAGCTAACCACCACTTTTGCCCAGAGTTTCCAGGTAGAGCGCTTCTCGTCCTTAGATTTCTTTGGCGAGAAGGGATTGAGCTTGTGGAAAAATCCCACACATACTGCAAGAATTGCGCCAAGCTGAATAACAACGAGGAACATATTCCAGAAGTCTTCAGAAACATTGAGTGGTAAAAACTGATTGAGCAGCAGCATATGTCCTGTTGATGAGATAGGTAGCCACTCGGTAATACCCTCAACTACGCCAAATAACGCTGATTTAAGCGCTTCAATCCACAAAATTGCCGACTCCACTAAAACCTCCTTGGGGACTGATTACGAACCTATTGTACGCAATCCGTTCGCCCTTTCTTTTTCTACCGTTCACGGCTTTATATAACGACTTTACTACTTTAAAAGTGCCTTGTTTTCTGCAAAGTTGGCAATTGGAGTCAAAAACAAGTAGAATTGACACCCTCGCACGAGCGGAGAGAAGCGATTATGCGTATTTTGGAGGTTAAGTGTTATCTGACCTCGCGCTTGAAGCCAGTAATGAGTGGATAGCACAACATGCGTACTAATCGGAAGCCCCAATCGCGGAGGTCGATTTGAACAAATATATGCGTCATAGACGCTTACCTTCATGCTCTACCCTTATGACAGCACTTCTTGTAGTAGTGCTTGTTGTTAATACCTTTTTGTTTGGCGTCTCAAGAGCTCAGGCAGAGACTCTTGAAGAGCTCCAGGCCAAGGTAGAGCAGACCAATTCTGATTACGATGCCGCTAACCAGCGCGTAGCTGAGCTGCAAAAGCAGATTGCAGATAACGAGGCACGTATTGCAGAGATTGAACAACAGCTCCCAGAGCAGCGCTTAAAAGCTGCAGAGTCTATTAGAGCTATGTATCGTATGCAGCAGGGCTCCATGGGAATTATTGATCTGCTTTTGTCGGCAGATAACTTTAATGATTTGATTGCTGTTGTTCAGTATCTTGAGATTATCCAGAACAAAAATTCAGATGCTATCAACCACCTTGTTGACCTTAGCAAAGAGCTTTCTGAGACTCAGTCATCTTTAAATGCACAGATAGCAGAGGCAGAAGAGCAGAAGAAGGCTGCTGAGGATGCTATGAATGCAGCAATTGCAACAAGAGAGCAGTTGCAGGCTGAGCAGGCTGCGCAGGCAGCAGCAGAAGCAGCAGCTGCAGAAGAAGCGCTGAAACAAGCTTCTACTGAGACTACCTTTACCAACGCTTCTGGTAATACCACTGAGGTCACTACCCCATCAACTCCTTCGGCTCAAAATGTTGACTGGTCAAGCGATAAGACCAACTTTGTAAGCAGCTGGGGTGCTCGAATTGATGCGTATCTTGCTGGTTCCCCTCTTGCCGGCTACGGCTCAACCTTTGCTGAGGCTGCATGGGCCTACGGCGTTGATCCGCGTCTCTCGCCTGCTATTTCTGCAGTTGAGAGTACAAAGGGTAGGTATAACTTCCTCCCCTACAACGCATGGGGTTGGGGTTCTGCTAGCTGGGGTAGCTGGGAAGAGGCTATCTGGGATCATACAGCTGGTCTTGCCGCTGGCTACGGCGGAAGGCTTTCTGTTTCTGGCGCTGCAAAGTACAACCCAGCAAATCCAAATGGTTGGTACTCGGCAGTTCTTACGCAGATGGAGCTCATCTAAGCTTCTGGCCACATAACCTTTAGAGAACGTTAAAACCCCGCAGTTTACCTGCGGGGTTTTTGTTGTCGGGTGCAGAGGCGATTGTAGGTTGAGTTGAGCTTGGAGTAGACGGGTTTCTCGCCAGATGACGGGTGGGCGCGAGTAGTGCGGGTGCGAGGGCGCTTCCGGGCGCGGCTACGCGGTGAGCACGACCATGGCGAGGATGAGGGCAAAGCCGATGAGGTCGGCAACGCTAAAGGTGATTCCCAGCACCAGTACGGTGGTGATGGTTGCCATAACGGGCTCGATAGTACCCAGAAGAACCGCTCTAAGTGAGCCTGCGTCCTTAACGCCCTGCAGGTAAAGGCCGTACGCCAAGAACGTTCCTACCAACACACCAATGGCTACCAGCAAAACACCAAAGGCGTCCAGCTGAGGCATGTGATTCCAGGGCTGATAAAAAACAGCGATGAGCGTGCCAGAGAACAAGAACGCAAGTCCGTTTACGGTAAAGCTTCCCCACTTCTCCATCAAAGGCTTGGGCAAAATGGAGAGCGCTGCCTGAGCAAACGCACACATAACGCCCCAGAAAATACCTGCTGTTGGCAGGTTAAGCGTGCCGGGATTTCCTCCTGTTACCAAAAGATATGTGCCAATAAGTGCCAAAACAATGCCAAGAATCTCGCGACGGCGAGGCCAGCGCCTACCAACCACGCACACAAAGGCCAAAACGCCCAACATGCCCAACGACTGCATAATGGTTGCAGTTCCAGAATTAGTGGCATTAACTGCATAAATGTAAGCAACTTGCGAGAATAAGATGGCAAACAAACTAACTACAAAAATCTTTGCCAACTCTTTTGGCTTCCTAATGACAGTTGTGAGATTTTTTCTATCAAACGCAAAGGCGGTACCCAAGAATAACCAGCAGGCACAAAGCTCGCGTATATCAATCAGCCACATGGGGTCAACATGATAGGTATCTAGCAGGTATTTTGCGGCGGTTCCAAATGCGCCCCAGGAAGCTCCGCCAATCAAGACAAACAGCATTCCTCGATAGATTTTCTTCTTATTATCAGGGGTTATTTCAGCGTCGTCGCTACCAAATGCTTCCTCTTCTACTGGAGTCTCTATAACGTCTGCAGTCTTAGAAGACTCCACGCTACTCTCATTAGAAATGAAATCATTCATCTGGGTATAAATCTTTCATTACAAAATACGGATACAAGTGTCACTTTTTCTCTGACGCGGTAGTATCACAATAACAAAAATCCACCTTACCCTGCTCCGCGCAGAACCTTAGGTCTCTAAACGGCTCAATTAGGGCAAGATGGTCCCAAAAAACGGCATTAATGCTCACGTAAGTTTTCGTATAGATTGGCAGCTTATGACGTCTAAGTATTCGCAGATGGACAGTGCGTTTTCTGTTGGCACGCTTCACGCAGAAGACAAAAGCTTTGAGGTAATCTCGGCTGAGTGGGTTAACGAGATTTCTGGTTATGCGTACATCTTTAAGCACATTCCCACAGGTGCCCGCCTTATGTGGTTTGCCTGCGACGATGACAACCGCTCGTTTGCCATTGCTTTTAAGACACCTCCTGTAGATCACACGGGCGTCTTCCATATTCTGGAGCACTCAGTTCTCTGTGGCTCCGATGCTTATCCTGTCAAAGAGCCGTTTGTTAACCTGCTCAAGACCTCTATGCAGACGTTCTTGAATGCAATGACTTACCCCGACAAGACGGTGTACCCTGTGGCAAGCACTAACGTAGCTGACTTGGAAAACCTTATGAGCGTATACCTAGACGCCGTTCTGCATCCTGCAATCTATAAGCGCAAGCGCA
>CAKAPZ010000021.1 GCA_916720015.1 uncultured Atopobium sp.
TGGCAGGTTATCAATACAGAAATAACCCATGTCCTCAAACACATGGAGCGCCTGCGTACGACCCGATCCAGACATACCCGTAATAATGACAATGTCGGGAATAACTGAAGATGTAGGATCGTTTTTCTTCACAGGCGCTCCTTAAATACGTGACGAGAAAACCTTACCGCTCCAAGCGTTAATCCTCAAGTGCTGCAGCAAACCAAGAGGTAATTGAAGTTGGATGTGTAATGGCTGTACCTGAAACAACTGCCCAGGCGCCTGCATCCAGAGCATCTTTTGCGTCTTGTGGTGTGTGAACGTGACCCTCGCAAATAATGGCGATACCTGGGAATTCAGTGGTTGCCTGCTTAAGAAGGGCAATATCAGGGCCATCATCAAGCGTTGTATCAATAGCGGCCTTGTTGTGAGAGAGCGTAGTTGAAACGAGGTCACAACCAGCGGCAACAGCGCGACGGATGTCATCCATAGTCATGCAGTCAGCCATAATCAGTACGTCAGACTCTGCACGAAGCGCCGCAACGGTCTCTTTAAAGGTTCTACCGTCTGGCCTTGGACGGTCTGTTGCATCTAGGGCAACAACATCTGCGCCTGCGTGAATACAAGCACGTGCATGACGAAGCGTAGGAGTAATGTAGACGCCTTCGTGACCCTCTTTCCAGAGGCCAATAACAGGAATTTCAACTCTGCCTTTAATGGCAGAGATGTCAGACAAACCCTGGCACCTAATAGCTGCAGCGCCGCCAAGCTCACAAGCGTGAGCAATCTGAGCCATGGTCTCTGGATGCCTCATAGGCTCACCAGGATACGCCTGGACGCTGACAATGAGCTTTCCTTTAAGTGACTCAACAAGCTCTGAATATGCCACGGTATTCTCCTCACAAGAATGTACGTACGTTAAAAGATATCTGTCTTTGCGGCGTGCTGGATCAGCAAGCCAAGTCAGCAAGCTAGTTAGTGACTTAGCGCTTCCTGCCTAAAGACGCGTCTCTAAATAGCCAGGTAGAACAAGGTTTTCTGCAGCTCCAATAAGAGGGGCTTCTCCACCAAGGGTACCCTTCACAATAGGCGTTGCTTGAACAGGAGGCATGGCCTGCAGCTTAAATGCAGCTTCAAGCGCCTCGTGCCAGTACTTACCGCACTCTGCAACAGAACCAGACAGGATGATGACGGAAGGGTCAAGCATGTTGCACATGCTGCCCAAAACTTCACCAAGCGCACGGCCCGAGCGCTCCTCTGCAGCTTGAGCGATCTTCTCGCCAGCAAGAGCCCTGCGGTCAATCTCTGCGCCATCAAGAGCAGAACCGTCTTCAAGCGTATCGGAGCCGCCAAGACGGACATACTCGCGAATAATGCCAGGACCTGCGGAAACAGGCTCAAGGTGAGAAGTTCCACCACAAGGGCAGTCAACGCCGGCTGCTGCTGGAGTTGCAACGTGACCAATGTGGCCAGCCTCGTCATGAGCACCCAGCATCAAAATGCCGTGGTTCACAAAGGCACCACCAATGCCCGTGCCAACCGCTACGGTTAAAACGCTGTCTTTACCGTGACCAGCGCCGTGGCGAGCCTCACCCAGGGCATGGGCGTGAACGTCATTGAGAACGCTGCAAGGAAGGCCAAACTCGCTGGTAACTGCTGAGCCAAGAGCGGTTCCGCCCCAGCCTGGCATAAGCTCGTTTGCGTAGGTGATGTCTCCGGTGCGAGGGTCAACAACACCGGCAGAAGAAATACCCACGCCAGATATGGTAAGGCCCAGCTCTTGCGCGCGAGCAAGAGCCTCCCTAATTGCCTGCAGAACGGTGGCAAGAACCTGCTTGCCACCCTCTTTTGCATTGGTAGGAACCTTCTTTACGGACTGAACGTTTGGGGCGTCGGTGCCGTTAAGAGTGACTATGCCACAGGCGATTTTTGTGCCGCCAATATCAACGGCGCAAACATGTGTGGGAGAAACAAACTTAGAGTCCATGGTGTCCCCTCTTGTTTAGAGAAGGCCGTTTGCAATAAGAACCTGCTTGATTGCCTCACGATTCTGGCCATCAAGTGGCTTAACAGGACGAGGCATCTGGTCAGAATCAAAGATTCCCATGAGGTTAAGTGCGCATTTGAATGCACCAACGCCAGCACCATAGCCCTGAACGCCTGAAGTGACATCAAAGATGTGGGAAATCTCGTTTAGTCGGTCCTGCTCACGCTTGACCTCTGCCCAGTTACCTTCCTGAGCTGCCTTCCACATGCGGACGTAGCCCTCTGGCTCAACATTAGCAAGACCAGGAACAGAACCGTCTGCACCAGAAAGAAGAGCGCCGTCAACAACAATCTCGTGACCAGTCAGAAGGGTCAGAGGGTGACCGTTCTTCTCGTTCTCCTGAACAAGATACCTAAAGGAAACGTCATCGCCAGAAGAGTCCTTAACACCTGCAAGAACACCCTCTGCGCCCAAGCGAGCAAGCATCTTCCAAGGAAGCTTGGTGTGCACGCAGACAGGAATATCGTACGCAAACAGAGGTGCGTCCAGCTCCTGGTGAAGGATGCGGAAGTGCTCCTCAATATCAGCTGGGCCACCAAGTGCGTAGAAAGGAGCGGTTGCTACAAGAGCATCTGCACCCAGTGCGAGGGCACGACGACCGTGCTCCAGGACGCGCTCGGTCTCGGTATCAATGATGCCCACAAGGACCGGAACGCGGTGGTCAACAATGCGGACAGCCTCGCGAACAATCTGATCACGACGCTCATCAGTTGCAAAGACAACCTCGCCAGAAGAGCCAAGGAAGAACAGGCCATCTACGCCAGCCTCAATGAGGCGGTTAATGGAGCGCTCAAATGACTCAACATCAAGCTGATGGTCTGGGGTATCTGGGGTTACAACTGGTGGAACAACACCGCTAAATGGTACGTTACTGGACATGCTTTATCCTTTCACACGTTGGAAAATCCAACTGGTTTCATACAACAATGTACTGAAGTAGCCGACCAAAGCATTGATCAAAAGCAACTTCAAAGAACCTACGTAATTATAGTCCGCTTAGTTATGACAAAGCCCTGATATAACCTCGCAGAGATAGTTGATTTGCTCGTTCTCAAACTGATTGATGCGCTCGTGGCCAAACTTGGGGAACACGCGCATTTCCTTCTGTCCTGGCAAGCGATTGTACAGCGCAAACGTTCCCTCAGTTGGCGCGCTCTGGTCCAGCAGAGCCGTGCCGATAAGCGCAGGCACACGCACCAGCTCTGCCGCGCACGCGCTGTCGAGAAGACCGACCGCGTCGATAGCTGCATCTGATTGCGGAGTGTCTCCGCACCCGACATGTGCGCGCAGGGTTGTTGCGTTGTCGGCAAAGAACGGGTTCAGCGCCATGGTAGCGCTCACTTCCTTGGGCAGAAGTGCCGCCGCAAACAAAGCCTGCGAGCCGCCTAGACCTTCTCCCCAGGTGACGGTTGTGCGTCCCAGGAAGCGCGAGGCAACCGAGGCAGCTACCAGCGCGTCATCGATGAGCTGCTTGAGCGTAGAGGATGCAGCGTCATCTGGGTTGATGAGCGCGTGGGCAAGCTCCTTTGCGGTAAGCGCTCCCCTCCAAGCGTCTTTGAGCTGGGGTTCGCATGGACGAGCCTCCAGAGCCACGACAGGCAGACCAAGCGCCGAGAAGCGCAATAGATGCAGCCAGCTGCGCACTCCCCGACCAAGATCGGAGAAGAGCACCACCGCTGGTAGCTCTGCCGCCAACGAACTCGCTGGGAGAACGACGCGAGCACTCAGCTGCGTCTGGTCAGTTGAGGCAAATGTAATGCGCTTAAACGTTGCGGTCTGGGTAGCGGACGGAAGCTCAATAACACTCTCTACCTGTGCATTTTGTGCAAACGCTACAGATGGCTCCCAAAATGATTCAAAGTTTGATGGTCTAAGCCAAGCACCGCGATAAGAACAAGCATCTTCAAGTCTTTGTGTTAAACCCCTCATGCTCCCACCTCGCATTCTGCTTGAGCAGTAAATGAGGAGTCCAACTCTTTAAGAGCTTGCTCTCCATTTTCTGAGCAGAAGAAATCGATGATCTTATCGTCAAAATCACCAATCTCTTCATGCGCATAGCCGGGATACAACAAATGTCTCTTTGGGCAGGTCAGAGCATTGTAGGCAGCAAACTGAGCCTCTGGCGGAACAACTGGATCATCAAGTCCGGTACCAAAAAGCACAGGACAGGTAACCAGACGTGCAAAATTGGCTGAATCAATGTAGGCAAGCTTTGCAAAGACCTCATCAACGCGAGAACCGTCTGCATCAAACCAGCGGGAATAATAACGAATTCCCTCGTAGGCAACCTCGTCAGCATTAAGCTCCCATACGCACCTAAAATCGGTAAGGAAGGGATAAAGAATTGCTGCTCTATTAATAAGGTCTGGATTAAGTGCACAGGTAGCAAGACCAATGCCGCCGCCCTGCGATGCGCCGTTCACAAAAATATGGTCTGTATCGATGCCTTCAAGCTGGCGAACAATCCTGCAGAGCAAGCGAATGTTCTGATACAGGTGCACAAAGTAAAGATCCTCTACTGGTCCGTCCAGTCCAAGCACCAAATGACCAGAAACGGTAGTGCTCTTATATGAGCTTCCGTCCAAACTGCGGCCACCCTGCCCAGGGTTATCAAGCGCAATCAGTGAGCAGCCCAAGCCTAGAAATGAACTCTGCTCAAACCAACTGCGAGAAGCCCCTGGATAACCATGGAACTGTAGAACAAGCGGAGTTTGTACGCCCGAGGCAGTCTGTGGGCGCAGATACTTTGCGTAAACTTCCGCGCCATCAATTCCCACAAACGTCAAATCAAAAAAGTGAGCTAAAGCAGATGACGTGACTTCTGTTGAAGGTACAATCTGCCAGCTGAGAGAAGCGTTATCCGCTTCCTCCATACGTGCCTTCCAAAACGCCTCAAAATCCGAAGGATAAGGCGTCAAAGCATGAGCTGCCTTCAATTCTGCAAGCTCAAGCGTTTCTTGGTGCATTGATCCACCTAACAAGCTAAAAGAGCGCAGCCTAAGCTGCGCTCTGGTCAAACAAAAACGTAAGCGCTACTCACCCAGTTTAGGATGAAGCAAAGATGGCGCAGCACCCAAAAGCGTCTTAGTGTAAGGATCTGTTGGATGCTCAAAGACCTGCTTAGCAGGACCATCTTCCATAATCTGGCCGTGATTCATAACAATGATGCGGTCAGAAACATAGCGGACAGTCTGGATATCGTGCGAAATAAAGATCATCGAGAGACCCAGCTCAGACTTGAGGTCTGTAAGCAGGTTCAAAATCTGTGCACGAACAGAAACGTCCAGTGCGGAAGTAGGCTCGTCAGCAATGATTGCCGATGGATTCAGAGAAAGCGCACGTGCAATGGCAACACGCTGACGCTGACCACCAGAGAGCTGACCAGGAAGGGCACGAAGTGCGGAATGTGGAAGTCCAACCAAGCTAACCAGCTCATTAATACGGGCTTCTCGCTCCTGCTCTGTTCCTACCTTGTGTACCAGTAGCGGATCCATAAGCTGATCTTTAACAATCATACGAGGGTTAAGAGCAGTTGCTGGGTCCTGGAAGACAACGGAGACAACGCGGCCAATCTGCTTCCTGAGCTCTGGAGTACGCTTGGTAACATCCATTCCCTTGAAGTACACATGACCAGACGTTGGAGACTGAAGACCACACATGACATTTGCGGTAGTAGACTTTCCGCAGCCAGACTCACCAACAATACCAATGGTCTCGCCAGGCATAAGCTTGAGAGAAACATTCTGTACTGCGTGGACCTTATTAGGCTTAAAGATTGAGCCCGTACGCGTCTTAAACGTAACCGAAATATCATCGAGGAAGATAATTGGCTGCTCTTCAGTTGTTGTAGCCATTTACCTCACCTCCTTTTGAGAACGCTCAAGGTAAGGCACAAGACCATGCTCCTTCAGATACTCATCAGGCAGCTCGGAGAAACGATGATGCTTACCAGGAATCTCCTTAATAACAGGATGTACCTCAAGACCCAGGTCTGGATGGCTTGAACGAGGAGCAAACCTATCGCCTGTTGGGAAGTCTTCTGGAGAAGGAACAGAACCTGGTACCTGGTGAAGCCTAGTACCGTCCTGTGCACCTTCCTCAATGGAAAGAACAGAGCCGAGAAGACCGCGGGTGTACTCGTGAACAGGATTGGTCAGAAGCTCAGTAGTAGCTGCCTGCTCAATAACCTGGCCGGCGTACATAACGGTAATCTCAGAAGCAACCTCTGCAACAAGTGCAAGGTCGTGGCTTACAAAGATCATTGCGAAGCCAAGGCGACGCTGGAGGTCATTTAAAAGCTTGATGACCTGCTTCTGAACAGTAACGTCCAGAGCGGTTGTTGGCTCGTCGCAGATAACCAGAGAAGGATCGCGGGTAAGAGCCATAGCAATCAGAACACGCTGACGCTGACCACCAGAAAGCTCATGTGGATAAGACTCAAGCGTACGCTTTGGATCCAGGCCTACAAGCTCCAGAAGCTCCTCTGCAGAACGGGTGCCTCCCCTGCTAGTAAGCTGCTTCATCTGAGAAGAAATAAGCATAGAAGGGTTCAAGGAAGACAAAGCGTCCTGATAGACCATTGCAAGCTCGTGTCCAAGCAACTTACGGTGCTCTTCTTTGGAAAGCTTCAAGAGGTCTTGGTCTTTGTAGAGAACCTCACCAGTAATGGTCTCTTTTGGATCAGTCAGACCCATGATGACCTTGGTAGTAATAGACTTGCCACAGCCAGACTCTCCAACCAGTGCCATGCACTGACCAGGGCGAACATCAAAGCTTACGTGGTCAACAACCTTAACGTCTCCGTGAGACTCAAAGCTGATGCAAAGATTCTTAACGCTAAGCAGTGGCTTTACATCAAAGTCTGGCTTACGCCTATCTGTTCTGGAAAGCTCAACTTCTTTAAGTGCGTTGAGCCTGCGCTCCAGGGACTCTGCCTGCTCTGCGTACGCACGAACTGGATCAGATGCAAGGATGTCATCTGCACGCCTGGAGTCAGAGTTCTCTGTATCAACAGGAGCGCCAGGTGCTGCTGCCATAGCGTCAGTAAGACCCTCAGAGAGGATATTCAGTGCCAGGCAGGTCATCATAATAGCCAGGCCTGGGAAGAATGCCTGCCACCAACGGCCAGCAAGAACGCCAGCACGAGCATCAGCCAGGATGTTACCCCATGTTGGAGTTGGCTCTGCAATACCTGCACCAATGAAGGTCAGGGATGCCTCAAAGATGATTGCGTCTGCAACAAGCGTAACGGTAAAGACCATGATGGGAGCAATGCAGTTACGAAGAACATGCTTCCACAGAATCCATGGTGCACGAGCACCAGAAACAATGGTTGCCCTTACGTAATCTTCGCCGTACTCGCTTACGATATTTGCACGAACAATACGAGCAATCTGTGGCGTGTACATAAAGCCAATAGCAAAGATGATTGAAGGAACGCTGTTACCAAGAATAGAAACAAAGACTGCAGCAAGAGCAATACCTGGGAACGACATGATGATGTCGAGCACACGCATGATGACCTCAGAGACAGCCTTTCTAGAAACAGCTGCAATTGCACCAATAATTGAGCCACACAGCAGTGCCATACCCGTAGCGCCAAAACCAATGACCAGTGAATACTGACCACCATAAAGCATACGAGAAAGAATATCGCGGCCCTTATCGTCAGTACCAAAAATGAATCCATTGCCTGGAGCCTGACGAGCGTTAAAAATCTCAAGTGGGTTATGTGGAGCAATAAAGTTTGCAAAGACAGAAGCAAGAACAACAAAGACAAGAATGACAAGAGCAATCTTGGAAGCCGTCTTCATCTTCTTAAAGCCACCAAAGGTTGAACCCTTTGCTGCAGCTTCTTCGAGCTTCTCGACTTGTTTTTTTCTAATTTGTACCATCGCACTACACCGTCCTAATGCGTGGGTTAATCAAGATGTACAACATATCAACAACAATGTTGATGATGATGAAGGACAGTGCAACGACAACAACAACGCCCTGAACAAGCATTGCCTCGTTACCCTGGATGCCCTCGAGAATAGCGGTACCCATGCCAGGAAGGTTAAAAATAACCTCAATAACAACGGCACCACCCATGAGGTAACCAATCTTCAGACCAAGTGTGGTTACAGGGGTAATAAGAGCGTTGCGAAGTACGTTTCTTGCAATGACGATTCGCTCTGGAATACCAGCACCGCGAGCAGTACGGACATAGTCCTTATCCAGCTCCTCGACCATTGCGGTACGAACAATACGGGTCATCTGACCAGACATTGGAACCGCAAGTGCAAATGCCGGCATAATCATACGAGCAAGGTAGCCGCCAAGATTTACCGTAGGATCTGGCAGTGCTCCAGAAGCAGGCAAAAGCTTGAGTGTAGACGCAAAGACCAGAATCAAAAGAACTGCCAACCAGAATGATGGCGTTGCAAGACCGGCAATTGAGAATACACGAATGATTTGATCGGGCCATTGGTCTCTATAGAGAGCCGCAATAACACCCAACGTAAACGAAACTATTGCGCCAATAAAGAGACCCATAAAGGTCAACTGCATAGTTACTGGCAGAGCCTTTGAAATTCTTGCAGCAACTGAATAGTGAGAAGTGCCGTAGGTACCCAAGTTTCCATGAGCAACATCACCGATATAGCGTACATATCTCACAGGCCATGGGTCATCAAGGCCATTCTCAATGTGATACTGCTGGATAGCTTCTGCAGAAGCAGACTCTCCCAAGGCATTGTATGCAGGATCAACATGCGAGAAAGACATTAGGAAGAATACGAGAAAGGTGACGCCTAAAGCCATAATCGGCAGCGCAATAAGACGGCGTCCGATAAGACGTAATAGGTTGTTCACTATCTCCCCCTCTCTCTTTAAAACAAACCGTACAAATAAAATTTGATGAGACTTTGTGCACCTCAGGAGTAAATTTAGCGCACAAGAGCCCGAGCGTTATAGGTAAAACGCTCGGGCCCCAATGTATGAGATGCTAAGCGCGTGATGGCAACAAATTAGCTAGCAGTAACTGTGTTGACATCAATGAAGGACAGACCGGTGGTTCCGATACCCTTGAAGCCCTTGAGAGCAACGCCGTTGCTGTTTGGCTTCTCGCTCCAAGAAGCGGTGAAGGTCTTAGCAAAGAGAACTGGGTACAGAGGTACGTTCTCAGCGATGATGTCGAAGCACTCGTTCCAAGTGGACTGCTGATCAGCACCAGACTGGCCAAGAGCCTTGGTCATGAGATCGTGGAGCTTAGTCCACTCAGCGGACTCCTTCCATGGGCAACGCTTGGTCATCCAGACGTTATCGCCATACCACCAGTTGAGCAGCAGGTCGACGTCTGCACCGAAGCAGGAAGGATCGCCAGGGGCAAGCAGGATGTCCCAAGAGCCGTCAGCTGCGTCAATTGCAGCATAGGTTGCTGGAGAAGTATCGGAAACGATGCTTACGTTAAAGCCAAGTGCGTCGAGGTCGTTCTTGACCTGAGTTGCCATAGACTTAACCTGCTCGTTATCGGTGGTGCGAAGAACGACATCACCAGGAGTGATACCAGACTCAGAAATGAGCTTCTTAGCCTTATCAACATCGTGTGCATAGACAGTGGATGCCTTGTGATAGTTAGCAAAGGAAGAAGGAAGGTAGCTGGTAGCAATCTCAGCCTGACCAGAGAATGCGTTTGCAAGCATCTTGTCAGTATCAAGTGCATAGAGGCATGCCTGGCGAACCTTAACGTTGTCCCAAGGAGCCTTGCCAAGGTTGAACATTGCAAAGCGGACACCAAAGCCCTGAACAGCGTCAACGGTGCAGCCTGCGCCCTTGAGCTGGTCTACAGCGTCTGCAGGAACCATTTCCATAGCAAGGGTGGTTCCGTCCTGCTGAGCGGTCAGACGAGCGGTTGGATCCTTAAGGACGTCATAGTGGAGCTTATCGTCCTTAGCAGGAGTTGCGCCGTTGTAGTTTTTGTTAGGAACAAGATCAAGAGTATTGTCAGAGATGGACTCAAACTGCCATGGACCAGAACCAACTGGCTGCTTCTTCATCTCATCCTGGGAGCTGCTTGCTGGAACAACGCGAACAATGGACAGGCGCTCCTTGAGGAGGGAGAAGTTAGCAATAGTGGTCTTAACGGTGACAGTCTTGTCATCCTTCTTCTCTACGGAAGCAATTGGAGCGAGCATTGGGACGTAGACGCTACCCTTAGCAGCGGAACGGTTGAAGGACTCAACAACGTCATCTGCCTTTACCTCGTTACCATCAGAGAACTTTGCGCCGTCACGGAGGGTAATCTCAAAGGTGTAATCGTCAACCTTCTTAGGATCAGCAGTAGCAAGCTCATTGAATGTTGAGTAGTCGTGGAAGTTAAGACCGTAGAGGCCCTCAACTACCTGCCAGTTAACACCAAGAGCAAGTGCTGATGAAGTAGTAGATGGATCATAGTTCTGGGTTGAATAAGCGGTACCAGCAGTAATTGTGCCGCCGCCTTCCTTTCCAGATGGAGCTTCAGCTGCCTTCTGCTGTCCGCCACCACAAGCGGTGAGACCAAGACCAGCTGCTACAGTTGCTCCGCCAAGGAAGCCGCGACGCGAAAGTGGACGGTTAATAAACTCGCTCATTTCTGCCTCTTTCTAAAAACTCTCCTTGCCACAACGTGGCACCAATGCCACTTGTGTGGCTTACATCTACATAACTATAGAAAGAAAAGATATTTGTTCTGAAGACAGTTCGCCCAACGGTATTAATTTCTCGCCCATTGGCTGCTCAAAATATGAAAACGTGTTTTATTGTATTATTTACTGCATATAAACCTTAATAGCAGCTAAGAAGGCCCGCAGTTAGCGGGCTTTACTATTATTTTACCTTGTATAATAGGTAAATTATTTAACTAACTACATAAGTAGTAATTATTGTCAACTACCGTTTACCGATGTTTTACTACCGTTTGCCTTTAGAAATTACGGATATGTTGTGGAGATTAAACAAGAGTCAGTCCAAAATGAACTGACTCTTGTCTTAGAACAGCGAAAACACCGCAAAATTACTTGGTTAAATCCAGGATTCGTTCAGGATTTGCCATAAAGTCCAAGTGTTCTTC
>CAKAPZ010000022.1 GCA_916720015.1 uncultured Atopobium sp.
CATGGGGGTTCGCGGGGTGCGCGGAGGCGTGCGGAGGCAGCGAGCCCACGGGTTTCTCGGCGTCAGGCGTGCGCAAGTCTCCATATCTGCAAAATAAGTCTTTTCTCGCTTCTTGATTTCGTGTAACGTATAAGGGCTAATGTGATAATTAGGTTTTCGAACCTCTAAAGAAGGAGAGTGCAATGTCCGGACACTCTAAGTGGGCCACAACCAAGCACAAGAAAGCAGCTATCGACGCTAAGCGTTCCTCGCTGTTCTCTAAGCTTTCCCGCAACATTACTGTTGCCGCAAAGATGGGTGGCGACCCAAATCCGGACAACAACGCTAGCTTGTCTGCCGCTGTTGCCCGTGCTCGCATGGTCTCCATGCCTAACGCAAAGATTCAGGCCGCTATCGATAAGGCATTTGGCGCTGGCGCTGATGCTGCCATTTACGAGGAGATCGTTTACGAGGGATACGGTCCTGCAGGCGTCGCAGTTTACGTTGACTGCCTGACTGACAACAAGAACCGTACCGCAGCAGACGTTCGTTCCGCATTTACCCACTCCGGCGGCAACCTTGGTACCGCTGGTTCCGTTGCGTTCCAGTTTGAGCGCAAGGGTTCCATCGCAGTTGACAAGGTTATTGTCTCCGAGGAGAAGAAGGTTGCTGACCGCGAGAACGCTGTCGACGAGGACGAGTTCATGATGGCAGTTGCTGAGGCTGGCGGAAACGATTACGAGGACGCTGGCGATCAGTGGATTGTTTGGACTGCATACGACAAGATGCAGGATGTCCAGAAGGGCCTCGAGGCTCAGGGCATTGAGGTTAAGGGTTCCGAGCTTACTATGGTTCCAACCACCCCAACTGACGTCTCCGTTTCTGATGCAAAGAAGGTTCAGCGTCTTATCGATAAGCTCGACGAGCTCGATGATGTTCAGAACGTCTACAGCACTATGAACATTACCGACGAGATTGCTGCTGCTCTCGAGGAGGAGTAAGCTCTCTGGTCTGTGCCGCGCGACGCGCTCCGCTCTGTGTGACGATACGCGACGAGCGCAAAATCGCGAGCGGCAACAAAACTGCACTTCAAAGCCCTGCCAGTTGGCGGGGCTTTTTATTCGAGGCTTTAGCCTGTTGAGCGCGTGTAACGCGCGAAACACAAAACCACTCGCTATGCGGGTGGAGAATACTTTTTGCTTTGCAAATTAAACTCCTTCCTTCTAGCATAGCGATTGTTCAGGTCACTAATAGCCAAGAAGGAAGGAGTAGCTATGGCACATAAGGCCAATAGCCTTGCGCACACAAAATGGTTATGTAAATACCACATTGTGTTTACACCAAAGTATAGAAGGAAAGTCATTTATAACAAATACAGAGAAGACCTTCGAGAAATACTCAAGATGCTTTGTGACTGGAAAGGGGTGGAGATTCTAGAGGGACATCTCATGCCAGATCATATACACATGCTTGTGAGTATCCCACCTAAGATAAGCGTCTCAAGTTTTATGGGTTACTTAAAAGGTAAAAGCTCACTGCTCATGTTCGACAGACATGCAAACCTTAAATATAAGTATGGTAATAGAAAGTTTTGGGCCGCAGCTACTATGTATCAACCGTAGGCCTTAATGAGGCGACAATAAGAAAATATATTCGAGAACAAGAAAACGCCGATATAGCTCAGGATAAATTAAGTTTGAAGGAATATGAAAATCCCTTCGATAAATGATCTAGCTAGATAGCCAGTTTAACTGGCTGCCGGTGTTACATTGCTATTGTGACCTGAACGAAGTGAAGGGCAAAGGACTTGAGTCCTGGGCAAGTATAATTAGGGTTATACCCTAAGAGCAAACCACCCGCTATGCGGGTGGTTATGATTTGGATAGCGTTGATGCTGTCAGAACACACCTATGTCAGATAATCTACACGTTTTTAGAAGCCCGAACACACCTATGTCAGATAATCTGTATATACAGAGCCTAAAACATAACTTACAGCCCTAAAAAACACAGCAAATGATGATATTTTGAGAAAAATAGGACTTTTGAAGGTCAATTTTGCAGAATAAGTGACTTTGCTGTGTTTTCAAAACGCCAAAAATAGGCCTCTAAAAAACTTATGCATTCAGATGAATTCACCCTCATGAATATTCATGAGGGTGAATATTTTCGTATCATGGTAGTTAAAATTTTGATATCTTCTTTACTGGACGAGAGAACCGATGGACTACAGCAGCGGAAACATTCGATTGAAGCTGAATCTCGTCGTCCAACGCACGTAGCCGTAGCAGTTCTACAGGCTTACGCGCACAACCTTGCGAACGCCAGCGGCTTCGAGGGCTGCTACCTGCGAAATCGACGCGGATTCGTCCGTCATAAGCACGTCGATATCGGATGGTGATCCGTACTGGAAGCTGGAGTTAACTCCCAGCTTGCTCGAGTCGGCTAGGACAATGTGCTGCTCAGAGTGCTTAAGCATCAGCGAGTTCACGCGCATCTCGTTTGAAACCAGCGTGGTGAGGCCGCGCTCAGCAGAAATTCCCGAGCACCCCAAGATGCACTTTGCGGCGCGAATCTGGTTGATTGAGGCAAGCGCAAAATCGCCGGTCATAGACTTCTTAGCTGGGCGAACTTCTCCGCCCGTAACCAAAACGGTCATCGATGGGGGATAGTCAGCCGCCAGCACGCTACCGTTATTGGTAACCACGGTGATGTTCTCGGCGGTGATGAATTCTAGGACTTTAATAGCGGTTGAACTGGTGTTAATGAAGACCGTGTCGCCATCTTTGATGAGTTTGGCAGCGGCTTGGGCAAGCTTGAACTTCGCGGTGACCTGGTTAGAGCTGAGTCCTGTAGAGAGCGGATCAAGCAGCGTGGCCATGCCATAGCTTCGAGAAATGAGGCCCTGAGCTTCAAGTTCATCGAGGTCGCGGCGAATGGTAAGTGAAGAAACTTCAAACCTATCGGCAAGATCGCTGACGGAAACCTGGCGGTATTGTTCAAGAAGACTCATGATAGAGCTTCTACGCGATGCTACAAATGAACGACTTGTGGCCATGAATCCCCCAATAGAACTCAAACTGCTGATAAACCTACGAAAATAGTTGCAAACTTTTCAAGTAACACGACTGGCGAGAAACCCGACTACTTGCAAATAGTTCGCGAGAAGATCGAAAAAAGCTCTCGAGAAGTACGTGCAAAAGAACAGCTTTCTGTGACATGATGACGCTATTTCCACAGTTAAAGGCCTTATATTTCAGGACATTATATAAGTCATTTAACTAACTCGATTCCGTGAAAAACATCGTACAAATTGATAGCGCCTTTTGAACGGTTCGTGAACAATTGTGTAGATGCATTTCAGCGAATCTCAGTGTATCTTACCTTATCCTATGAACGTTTTGAATACTTAAACGGATATTTTTTAACGGTCAACGGTTTTTATGACGTAAATATCTAAAGTGAGCATAGATAAGTATTGCTAAACTCCCAACATTAGCTATACTAACATTATCGATTCGATTGGTAAAACGTTCTAAACGTTCAACAAATAGGGAAATTTGTTATACGGCAAGTCAAATGTCATATAAATTATTTATCTAATTGTTGAAGCGTTCAGAAGATTCAAATTTTTGTCATTAAGCGATGTGTTCTTGTGTGGTCTTGCTATAGTCCAACACAAGGAAAGATTCACAGTAGTCTATTGGAGAGGAGTGAATCGCATGCTACTTCGCGATATTTACGAGCAGAAGCATTATGCATTCATAAAGACCCCTATGACGTGGGAAGAGTCTATTAGAGAGTGCTGCAAACCACTGGAGGCTGACGGAACAGTCAATCCAGAGTATGCAGACGACATTATCGAGTGCGTAAAGAAGTATGGTCCTTACATTGTTATCGTTCCAAATGTTGCAATGCCACACTCCACTGCTCGCATTGGCTCTAATGGCAAGACTGCTATTGGATTTATGCACGCTGATGTTCCTGTTAACTTCGAGGATGGCGACGATGAGAAGCAGGTTAAGACCTTCTTTACTCTGAGCGCAACCGATCAGGAAGCACACCTTAAGAATATGCAGATGCTCGTTCAGGTCCTTATGAATGAAGAGGTCCTTGAGCGCCTGAAGAATATTCAGTCTCCAGAAGAGCTCTTGGAGATCGACAAGCTTATCTCCGAGTAAGCTCGTTTTTTGAGCGCCGGTCGCGCGCTCGTCCGCGTCGTTCGTGCGCTTTTGTGCCCGTAAGGGCAAGTTATTGAGGATTTCCTTTTGTAGTGTGGGCTGCAGAAGGTACGTATGTAGGACCCTTTGAAAGGGGTATCAATGGATATTGTTCTTGGTATTTGGAAATGGTTTGCGAGCAACTTCTTGACTCAGCCAGCCTATTTCATCGGTTTGATTGTTGCTATCGGCTACATTCTTCTTAAGAAGAAGTGGTACGACGTACTCGCTGGCTTCCTTAAGGCAGTCATTGGTTATCAGATCCTCCTGGTTGGTTCCGGCGGCCTGGTAACTGCATTCCGTCCAGTCCTTGTTGGACTTGAGGCTCGCTTCAACCTTTCTGCAATGGTCATTGACCCATACTTTGGCCAGAACGCAGTACAGGCAGGCATGGAGGCATCTAACGCTCCTGAGTTTATCGCTGGTCGTTCCTTCTCCTCCGTCATGCTCCTTCTGCTCTTCGCTTTTATTCTGAACATTGTTCTGGTTGCTTTTAAGAAGCAGACTAAGCTTCGCGCAATCTTTACCACTGGTCACGTCCAGGTTCAGCAGGCAGCAACTGCATTTTGGCTTATCCTCTTCTGCTTCCCACAGCTTAACGACGTTACCATCCTTGCAGTTATGACTGTTCTTCTCGGCCTTTACTGGGCTGTTGGCTCCAACCTTTGTATTGGACCTACCCAGGACCTCACCGATGGTGCTGGCCTAACCGTTGCTCACCAGCAGATGTTTGGCGTTTACTGCGCATCTAAGGCTTCCGAGTGGCTCTCCAAGCACTCCAAGAAGGAGTCCAAGCGCATCGAGGACATCGAGCTCCCAGGCTTCCTGAAGATCTTTAACGAGAACCTCGTTGCAACTGCAATTCTTATGACAGCATTCTTTGGTGTCATCCTTGCTGTTTTGGGTCAGGACTTCCTGCTTGAGAACAAGTTCATGAAGCCAGGTCAGGATTTCTTCTTCTACATCATGACCACTTCCTTCCAGTTTGCTGTTTACCTCTCCATTCTGCAGCTTGGTGTTCGTACCTTCGTTACTGAGCTCACCAACTCCTTCCAGGGTATTTCTAACAAGCTCCTCAAGGGCTCCGTCCCAGGCGTTGACTGTGCCGTTACCTACGGCTTTGGTTCTCCAAACGCAGTTACCCTCGGCTTCCTCATGGGTGCAGCTGGCCAGTTCCTGGCAATCGCAGCTCTGCTGCTTCTGAAGTCCCCAGTTATTGTTATTGCAGGCTTTGTCCCACTGTTCTTCGATAACGCTACTATTGGCGTTTATGCAAACAACAAGGGCGGCCTCCGTGCAGTTCTTATCATGCCTTTCATCTCTGGTCTTCTTCAGGTCTTTGGTTCAGCTCTTATCGCTGGCTGGGTTGGCATGGCTGCATACGGTGGATACCTTGGCATGTGGGACTGGGCAGTTGTCTGGCCAATCATGACCGGCGTCATGAAGTTCCTGTCCTTCGCGGGTCTCGCAATTGTTGTTATTGCTCTTATCGCAATCCCACAGCTCCAGTACCGTGCAAACAAAGACACGTACTTCATGGAGGTTGAGGATTACCAGAAGTGCAAGGAAATCCGCGCACAGAAGGCCGCCGCAGCTAGTGCGGAAAGCAAGTAGCCCTCTTTCTTCCTACCCTGAGCAGACCCCCATCTGCTCAGGGTAATTAGTAACACTCGGCCTAAGTGTAGATGCGGAATTTGCGCTATAAGCGACCCGCATCTTGCCCATATGGGTACATATACAGCATGGTCGTAATCAGTTTGTTTGATCGAAGGAGTCAACATGAACGCAAAGATTTTGGTCGCATGTGCAAACGGCGCAGGTACCTCCCTGATGATGAAGATGACCGCTGAGCGCGTCACTCAGAAGCTCAACATGGGCGTCGATAAGATTCACCACTGCGCACTTTCCGAGGGCGTAAGCTCTGCTCGTCAGTATGACATTGTTTTTGCACCACTTAACTTCCTGAACATGTACGAGGATGCTGCTAAGGCTGGCGTTACCGTCATTGGTCTGCGTAACGTTCTTTCTGATGCAGAGATGGAAGAGAAGCTCAAGGAAACCGGCGCTGCAGAGAAGTTTTCCGCATAGTTTAGGTTTCTAAAGAATCGAGCACTTTAATGACTTTTGAAAAGAAAATTCTTGCCGAGATGCCTAAGTGCTATGCACTTGGCATGTTTGAGGGAGAAGACACACCAAGCTTTTTAGCTGCTGTCGAGAAGGACGGTCCAATCCGTCGTTTTACGCTTGATGGTGAGCCTCTAGAGACTGTTGCTCCAGGCCCTGGCGGAGTCATGACCATTACTCAGGTCCCTGGCAGGAAAGATCAGTTCCTTGCAACCCGCAAGTTCTTCTCGCCAAACTTTGGTGGAGACGACGCGGCAATTGCATCCTATACCAAGCAGGCAGACGGTTCTTGGTCTGAGCAGATTCTCTGCGACCTTCCGTATGTTCACCGTTTTGGCATTCTGAAGGCTGCCGACGGCCAGCTTTGGGTTCTTGCTTGTTCTATCAAGGGTGGAGCTGAGACGGGCGTCAAGGATGATTGGCGCACTCCAGGTGCTGTTTGGGCCGCTCCTCTGAGCGATAACCTTGAGCAGTACACGGCAGACAACCAGCTTCAGCTGACTTGTGTTGCTAATTATCAGGTTCAAAACCACGGTTTCTGGACCGCGCCTGATAAGTCCTATGCTTTGATCTCAACCGCCGCAGGCGTGTTTAGATACGTTCCTCCAACAACCCCTGAGGGTTCTTGGGATGTCACCTGCCTTCTTGTTCAGCCAACAAGCGATATTGTTGCTACAGACTTTGACGGCGATGGCAAGCTGGAGATCCTTACTTTCTCCAAGTTCCACGGTGACACGCTGGCAATTTGGCACGAAGGCCAGACTCGCGATCGCTACGAGCAGGTTTGGTGCGACCCACAGAAGCGCAGCTTCCTTCACGCGCTTTGGGCAGCAGACCTTAATGGCGAGAAGTGCGCAGTCATTGGCAACCGTAAAGATGGTCGCGACTTGTTGCTTGTTAGATACGTTGACGGTGAGTACACCGTAGACGTTATCGACCACGACCTCGGACCAGCAAACTGCATGGTGTATAGGCATGACGGCAGCGATTACATTGTTGCTGCATATCGTGAGACAGACCAGCTGGCTCTCTACAAAGTAGTGGAGTAGGGCTGCGTTTTGTAGCGAGCGCTCAGGGCGGCTTCTGAGCATGCAGGCAAGGTCCTGAGCGCCGCTCAATTTACCTGCATATGCATCAAAGTACTAGTCCTATGTTTTTTAGAAAGGAGCGTGTTATGGCAGATCTTAAAGACGTCACACGCGACAGTTGGATTATGAGCACCTTCCCTGAGTGGGGAACTTGGCTTAATGAAGAAATTGACAATGCCGTAGTAGAGCCAGGCCAGGTTGAGATGTGGTGGCTCGGCTGCGTTGGTATTTGGTTCAAGACTCCTGGTGGAGCAAATGTTGCTGTCGACTTCTGGGCAGGCAATGGTAAGCGCACTCACGGTGACGGCCTCATGAAGCCTGGTCACCAGATGGCAAACATGGCTGGCGTTCGTAAGATGCAGCCAAACCTCCGCAACGTTCCGTTTGTTATTGATCCATTTGCTATCAAGAACCTTGACGCTGTTGTGGTAACTCACATTCATCAGGACCATATGTCCAAGGAGCTTGCAGCTCACGTTGTTAACAACAACATGACTACCACTGACGAGAACGGTAAAGAGATTCCTGTTCCCTTTATTGGTCCTAAGGATGCCGTTGACATCTGGGTTGGCTGGGGCGTTCCACGCGAGCAGTGTATTGTGGTAAAGCCTGGCGACCGCATCAAGGTTAAGGACATGGAGATCGTTGCATACGATTCCTTTGACCGCACCATCATTGTTACCACTACTGATACTTCTGAGAACCGCCCAGACCTTTGGGGTAAGTGCCCAATGGATATGGACGAGAAGGCCGTTAACTACCTCTTTGTCACTCCTGGTGGAAACATCTATCACTCCGGTGACTCTCACTACTCCATTTACTTTGCTAAGCACGGCAAAGACATCGCTAAGGAGTTTGGCGGCGTAGACGTTTGCTTTGGCGCTTTTGGCTGCAACCCAATTGGTATCCAGGACAAGATGGAAGCAACCGATATGCTCCGTATGGCTGAGGCTCTTCAGTCTAAGGTTGTTATCCCAATTCACCACGACGTTTGGACTAACTTCCAGGCAGATGTCCAGGAGATCAAGGTTCTTTGGGAGATGCGTAAGGACCGTCTTGACTACAAGTTCCACCCATTCTTCTGGGAGGTCGGCGGCCACTACACGTATCCACAGGACAAGGATCGCTTTGCGTATCATCACGACCGTGGCTTCCACGATTGCTTCGATCACGAGCCAAACGTTCCATTCCGTAGTGTTCTCTAAGGAGCAGTCTCTATGATGCTTAAAGAGCTTCGTGATGAAGTGTATGAAGCAAACATGGACCTGCCAAAGCATGGCCTGGTAGTTTTTACCTGGGGCAATGCTTCTGGACTTGACCGTGAGCGTGGTCTGTTTGTTATCAAGCCATCGGGCGTCTCCTATGAGGAGCTCAGCCCTGAGAACTTGGTTGTCTGCGACCTTGACGGCAACGTTGTTGAAGGTGAGATGAACCCATCTTCCGATACTCCAACTCATGCATGCCTGTATCGTGCATGGGGCGATAAGATCGGCGGAATTGTTCACACTCACTCAACCCACGCTGTTTCTTGGGCACAGGCAGGACGCTCTATTCCTTGTTATGGCACCACACACGCAGACTATTTCTACGGAGATATTCCTTGCGTGCGCAGCCTTACCAAGGACGAGGTAGAAAGTGCCTATGAGCTTGAGACCGGAAACGTTATTGTTGAGGGCTTTGCTAACTTGGACCCAATTGCGGTTCCAGGAACGCTCCTTCACAACCACGGTCCTTTCTCTTGGGGTAAAGACGCAATGGCTGCTGTGTATCACGCAGTAGTTATCGAGGAGGTTGCTAAGATGGCAACACTCACCGAGCTCAATAACCCTAAGGTTCAGGAGGCACCACAGTACCTTCAGGACAAGCACTACATGCGCAAGCATGGTCCAAATGCCTACTACGGACAGGGTAATCACTAAAGCCTGTTCAGTGAGTAGAATCTGTTTCAGTCAGGCGGTCTTGTATAAGGCCGCCTGTTTTTAAAAGGAGAAGATATGTCCAAGTATCAGCTAGGACTTTACGAGAAGGCCACTCCAACTGATCTTTCTTGGGAAGAGCGCCTCAGCGTGGCAGGGGAGTCTGGCTTTGATTATGTTGAGATCTCCGTTGATGAGTCTGATGCTCGTCTTTCTCGCCTTGAGTGGACTGGTGAAGAGCGTGCGGCAGTCCGTCAGGCAATGGTAAACTCTGGCGTTCGCCTGGGTTCCATGTGCCTTTCTGGTCACCGCAAGTATCCTTTTGGCTCCCGCGACCAGGCAACTCGTGAGCGCAGCCTCGAGATTATGCAGAAGGCACTTGACCTTGCAGGTGACCTGGGACTTCATACTATCCAGCTTGCTGGTTATGACGTGTACTACGAGGACGGCGCAGAGGATACACGCAAGTACTTTGAGGAGAATCTGGCAAAGGCTGTAGAAATGGCTGCTCAGGCGGGCATTGTTATGGGCTTTGAGACCATGGAGACTCCGTTTATGGATACGGTCGAGAAGGCCATGCACTATGTAAGCCTTATCAACAGCCCATATCTTGGTGTGTATCCCGACGCTGGTAACCTTACTAATGCATCGTTTATTTACGGCAACACCGTTGCTGACGATATTGCTCTTGGTGCAGGTCACATCTTTGCAGCTCACCTTAAAGAGACTGTTGCTGGCGCTTATCGCGAGATTCCATTCTCTACAGGCACTACTGACTACGAGGGTGCTCTGTCGCAGCTTGTTCCTCAGGGTGTCAGGCGCTTTGTTGCAGAGATGTGGTATACCGGCAACGAGAACTGGAAAGAAGATCTTGTTTTTGCTTCCACCTACGTTCGCAGCAAAATTGATAAGGCGTTTGAGGGGTAAACGACCTTTTTGCACTTGTTTTGGGTTTCTCGCCACAGACGGTACATAAGAATCTGTACAATGTGGATGAGCTCTTTCTTAGTACGACGTACGTTTCCAAACTCGTTTAGGTTTGTACAGGAAAGGATTACACATGAAGTTCTTTATTGACACGGCAGATATCGATGAGATTTCTGAGGCCCTCAGCTGGGGCTGCTTGGCAGGTGTTACTACCAACCCATCGCTCTATGCAAAGATTGGCGGAAAGCTAGCCGACTTTGAGTCTCATATGGTCAAGATTGCTCAGCTTTGCGAGGGACTTCCTGTTTCTGCTGAGTCAACGGCAACAACAACTGAGGGCATGATTGAGGAAGGCCGCCACCTGGCTTCTCTTGCTCCAAACATTGTTGTTAAGCTTCCTATCTGCGCAGAGAGCCTTGCTGCTACTCATCAGCTTGCTTCTGAGGGAATCCGCGTCAACATGACGCTGATCTTCTCGGCACCTCAGGCTCTTCTTGCTGCAAACGCTGGTGCTCGTTACATCTCGCCTTTTGTTGGTCGTTTTGATGACATCGGTGAGGACGGCATTGAGCAGCTGGGAACTGTTGTTTCTTGCATCGAGAACTATGCGTGGGATAAAAATGTTGATCACACCGTAGAGATTATTACGGCTTCTGTCCGCACGCCTAACCATGTAACACAGGCAGCTCTGCTTGGTGCTGATATTGCAACCGTTCCATTTGGTGCTCTAAAGAAGTGCCTGAAGCACCCTCTGACCGACGCCGGTCTTAAGTCTTTTGAGGCTGACTGGGAAAAGGTTAAGGCTCAGCAATAA
>CAKAPZ010000023.1 GCA_916720015.1 uncultured Atopobium sp.
CGTTTAATGCTGCAGATGAGACTATTGTTCCTGCGGAAGTTACTACTGCTGATAAACCAATTACTCCTACACCAACCCCAACGCCAGATCCTAACCCAGAGCCAAAGCCTAAGACTCCTAAGAAGAAGAGGTCTAACCTGCCAGATACTGGCGATGCAATGTCCATTGCAAGCGCACTCGCAGCTGCAGGTATTATTGCTTCTGGCCTTGCGTACTCTGTAAAGGTTCGCCGTTAGTTCTTGGTTTACAGATTACAAGTGCTAAAGAGGCTGTGCTTTGCACAGCCTCTTTTTTGATGCGTGAAGTCTGGCTTAGTTGGACGCTTAGTTGGATGCCGACTTGCACGTTAACCTATACGCTGACCTGCGTAGTCTGTGCAATTGATGCTGTTTGAGGACAAGCATATCTTGCAAGTGGTAAAAAATGCGTTTAGTTGGGGATTTCATTTTTCTGCATACAACGTTTGCCCAGATAAAAGTTTTTTGCGCGGTAAAAAATCGTCTTAGTTGGGGATAAATCGGCCAAATTTAAGTTTTCATCCCCAACTAAACGGGTTTTTTACCTTTTTCGGCACATAATTTTGAGCTCAAAAATTATGTATTCATGGAAATGAATTTAATTGCATGAATATTCAAATTGATAAATCAAAAGTTGATCACTACAAGTAAAGAGGAAAATTGCTAATAAAATGTCTGAGAAAACAGGGAGAGACGCAGAAAAAACGGGGGAAGACATAGAAATAGTTACTAATGCACTTAAAAGTTATCAGCGTGCTCGCCAAACACACAGCCAGAATAAGCAGAGTGATGCTTAGAGCAGGGAAGTGATGGAAGAAAAATAGGGAATTTTATGGAGCGGCGGACGGGACTCGAACCCGCAACAGTCAGCTTGGAAGGCTGATGCTCTACCAATTGAACTACCGCCGCAAGGGTAAAGCAAAAAGAAAAAATGGTCGGGGTGACTGGATTCGAACCAGCGACCCACTGCTCCCAAAGCAGTTGCGCTACCAAGCTGCGCTACACCCCGAGCCGAGAGAAAAGTATAGGTGACAAATCGCCCGAGAGCAAGAAGAAATTGCAATCTTTTTGAACTAATTTTTCGTCTATTAGATTTTTCTATTTTGTTATGTAATCGAAACAATGGATGACTATGCTATTCGTAACCACTCGAAAGGGGTTTTATGAGCTACTCATCTAAGGTAATTGCACAGCTTGAAGAGCGTTACGCAGATCAGCCTGAGTTTATCCAGGCAGCAAAAGAAGTTCTTACTACCATTCAACCTGCGCTCGACGCACATCCAGAGTTCGAGAAAGCCGCTTTGCTTGAGCGTCTTGTCGAGCCTGAGCGCACTGTTATGTTCCGCGTCCCATGGATTGACGACGCCGGCAACGTCCAGGTCAATCGCGGATACCGCATTGAGTTCAACTCCGCAATTGGACCTTACAAGGGCGGCCTCCGTCTCCATCCAACCGTTAATCTTTCTATCCTGAAGTTCCTCGGCTTCGAGCAGATCTTCAAGAACTCGCTGACCACGCTTCCAATGGGCGGCGGCAAGGGCGGCTCTGACTTCGATCCAAAGGGCAAGTCCGACCGCGAGATCATGGCGTTCTGCCAGTCCTTCATGACCGAGCTTTCCCGCCACATCGGTCCAAACACCGACGTTCCAGCTGGCGACATCGGCACCGGCGCACGTGAGATAGGCTACATGTTTGGCCAGTACAAGCGCCTCCGCAACGAGTGGACCGGCGTCCTGACCGGCAAAGGCCTGTCCTTCGGCGGCTCCCTTGCTCGCACCGAGGCAACCGGCTACGGCGCGGTTTACTTCCTCACTCACATGCTTGCCGAGAAGAACGATGCGCTCGCAGGTAAAACGGTCTGCATCTCCGGTTCCGGAAACGTTGCTACCTACGCTGCCCAGAAGGCACAGCAGCTGGGAGCAACCGTAGTAACCGTTTCTGACTCCTCAGGTTATGTCTATGATCCAGAGGGCATCGACGTTGAGCTGCTGAAAGACGTCAAGGAGGTCCGCCGCGCTCGCATTAAGGAGTACGCCGACGCACGTCCTTCCGCAACTTTCTTCCCAGGTGAGCGTCCTTGGAGCCAGAAGTGCGACATTGCTATGCCATGCGCAACTCAAAACGAGCTCGAGCTCGCTGACGTGCAGAAACTTGTTGCCAACGGCACCAAGTACGTCGTCGAGGGCGCTAACATGCCTACCACCCTCGAGGCAACCAATTACCTCATCGAGAACGGTGTCTTCTTCGCACCTGGCAAGGCTGCAAACGCAGGCGGCGTAGCTGTTTCTGGTCTTGAGATGTCCCAGAACGCCGAGCACCTTTCTTGGACGTTCGAGGAGGTAGACTCCAAGCTTCAGGGAATCATGGAGAGCATTTACACTGCTGCTTCAGAGGCTGCCGCAACGTACGGCCACCCTGGCAACCTGGTCTTTGGCGCAAACATTGCCGGCTTCCTCAAGGTTGCAAATGCAATGATGGCTCAGGGTGTTTGCTAGTTTGCATCGCATTTGGCGAGAAACCCGTTGTTGCAGCACTTAATTGAACAAACTGCATCGTTGGTTTAACGTAATTGTCAAAAAGGACCTTGGTCTTCCAAGGTCCTTTTTGTTCGCTTATTGATTACAGCTTTCTCGCGCTTTACGCTCTTGAAACGTCCTGTGCTTTACGCTCGTGAAACAAACGCGTTTCCCTCGATGAAAAAGCGCTTTGGAGCATCAATGTTTTTGCTAATGCCTACGCGAGGTGAACGCCCAATTGTTTCTCCTGGTAGCAGGGGAGCAAAGTCCAGCACAAGCGGCTCAACTTTTAGATCATGTCCGTAGAGCTCCTTGTCAATACCAAGTGCAGCGCACACCTTACCTGGCCCATTGGTAAGATCGCGCAGCTTGAGCGGGTGCTTGCGTACACGCCCCGCCTGTTCCGCCTCGTGTCTCGCCTGCACTTCGCAGTCATGGCCAGCGCTCGCAGCCACGCACTCCTCCTGCGCTTTACCCGCGCGTCCCGCCTCGCGGAGCTCGCGCATCACCTCTACACCCTCAAGAGGCTCAACGGCGCGCACTAAACATCCGCTGCCAAAACCCTCAGGTCCGCACACCACATTGCAGCAGTGATGCATACCGTACGAAACGTACACATACAGATGGCCTGCTGGTCCAAACATGGCTGCGTTGCGATCGCTAGGCCCGCCAAACGCATGGCTTGCAGGATCGTCTTGGTCGTAGGCTTCGGTCTCCACAATTCTTGCAACTAGTTTGTGTTTCTCGCCATTAAGCGTAATTGTCCTTGTCAGAGTGCATCCCAGCAGCAGCGGCGCGGCCACATCTGAGGGATTCTCTAGAAAATCTGGAAACATGCCATCTCCTTTATTGGTTATGCGCTACAATACTACCAACCTTTAAGGACGGTGCGAGACACCGGCAAGGCCCATAGCGTTGAGTGCGCATGTTCGCTGTTGAGCCTCCATAAGGAGTGCTCTTTTTTTATGGCTCGGCATGCTCGTACGCAGATCGGAGAGTATATGAATCCACTGGCAAGTGCCACCCCGCAGCCTCGCGCGCTGCTTGTTCTCGAAGACGGAACAACCTTCGAGGGGAGGTGCTGTGGTGCTAGCGGAGAGACCTTCGGCGAGATTGTTTTCAACACGTCCATGACGGGCTACCAGGAGATTATCTCCGATCCAAGTTACGCCGGACAGATTGTCACGCTGACCTATCCGCAGGTAGGCAACTACGGCATCGATCCTGCGGTCATGCAGCGAGACACCCTGCACCTGCGTGGCTTTGTCGTGCACGACATGTGCTACGAGCCAAGCAACTGGACATCCAAGCAGAGTCTGCCAGAGTTCCTGCAGGAAAACGGCGTCGTTGCTATCGAGGGCATCGATACCCGCGCGCTGACCATGCATCTGCGCGACTTTGGCGCACAGAAGGCGGCCATCTCCACCGAGGACCTGGATCCCGCCCACCTGCTCGCGCGCGTCCAGGCATCGCCCAACATCTCCGAGCACAATTTTGTCCCCGACGTCTCCGTCGACGCGCCTCACGTGGTTCCCGCTACGTCCAAGAAGCGCTTCAACGTTGTCGCGTACGACTGTGGCGAGAAGAACGGCATTCTCCAGGGTCTTGCGGCAAATGGCTGCGAGGTCACGGTTGTACCGTGGAACACACCTGCAGAGGACGCCTTGGCCTACAACCCAGACGGCATCTTCTTCTCCAACGGCCCTGGCGACCCAGAGCAGGTTGACGCTACGCAGGAGGCCGCTCGCGGCGTTCTGGGCAAGGTTCCCGTCTTTGGTATCTGCCTGGGCAACCAGATGCTCTCCATTGTCGCAGGTGCAGATATCGAGAAACTCAAATTTGGACACCATGGCGGCAACGAACCAGTCATGAATCTTCTAACCGGCAAGGTTGAGATTACTGCTCAGAATCACAACTATGGCCTGGTTTTCCCAAGCTTGGGCAAGCTCATTGCAGAGGAGTCCGGCGGAATCTCCGAGCACTTTGACAACCTCTGTGAGTGGTCCGCAAGGCGCATTGCTCCTGTTGTTCAGACAAAGGAGTTCGGCCGCGTCAGGCTCACACACGTCAACCTTAACGACGGAACTCCAGAGGGCATTCAGTTCCTGGATATCCCAGCGTTTTCTGTCCAGTATCACCCTGAAGCAAGCCCAGGACCTCACGATTCATCCTACTTGTTCAAGGCGTTTGCACGTTTGATGGAGGGACAGTCTGACTATCTTGCCATCGACGTTCGTGAGGGGAGGCGCTTCTAATGCCAAAGCGTACTGATATTAAGAAAATCCTGGTCATTGGCTCTGGTCCAATTGTTATTGGTCAGGCTTGCGAGTTTGATTATTCCGGCACTCAGGCATGCCGCGCCCTTCGCAAAGAGGGCTTTGAGGTTGTTCTGGTTAACTCAAATCCAGCAACCATCATGACTGACCCAGAAACTGCAGATAGAACTTACGTTGAGCCAATCACCGTTGAGTCCGTAACCCGCGTTATTGAGCGCGAGCGTCCTGACGCACTTCTGCCAAATATGGGTGGTCAGACTGCTCTGAACTGCACCATCGGCCTTGGTGAGGCTGGCGTTCTTGACAAGTACAACATTGAGGTCATCGGCTGCAACCTGGAATCCATCCGAACTGGTGAGGATCGTGAACTCTTTAGTGAGGCAGTCCAGGATATTGGCCTTGAAGTTGCTCGCGCTGACATCGCTCACTCTTTGGAAGATGCTCAACGCATTGTTGCTGAGCTGGGATACCCCGTAGTCATTCGCCCAAGCTTTACCCTTGGCGGTGCGGGTGGCGGCATCGCTCACACCCCGGAAGAGCTCGTAGAGATTGTGGAGCAGGGCCTCTTGCTTTCTCCAGAGCACGAGGTACTGGTAGAGGAGTCCATTGAGGGCTGGAAAGAGATTGAGATGGAGGTCATGCGCGATACCGCGGGTAACGGTATTGTTGTTTGCTCCATTGAGAACCTCGATCCAATGGGTGTCCACACCGGAGACTCCATTACCGTTGCTCCAGCTCAGACGCTCACCGATGAAGAGCTTCAGAATCTCCGTGACTACTCCATTGCTATTCTCGAGCGTGTAGGCGTTGCCTGCGGTGGCTCCAACGTTCAGTTTGCGGTCAACCCAACAAACGGCCGCGTCATTGTTATTGAGATGAACCCTCGCGTCAGCCGCTCTTCCGCACTGGCTTCCAAGGCAACTGGCTTCCCAATTGCAAAGATGGCTGCGTTGCTTTCTGTTGGCTATACGCTGGATGAGATTACTAACGACATCACCAAGGCAACCCCAGCTGCCTTTGAGCCTTCCATTGACTACTGCGTGGTTAAAGTTCCTCGTTTTGCCTTCGTCAAGTTCAAGGGTACAAGTCGCGTTCTGACTACCCGCATGAAGTCGGTCGGCGAGGCTATGGCTATGGGTAGGACCTTTGAGGAGGCCCTGCAGAAGGCACTGCGCTCTCTGGAGCAAGACCGCGCTGGTCTAGGTGCTGACGGCCACGATGTCTTTGACGAGAAAAACTTTGATGAGTTGGTCAGTAAGCCAACACCAGAGCGTATTTTCTATGTTGCTGAGGCTCTGCGCAGAAACTGGAGTGTTGAGCGTATCCATGATATGACGGGCATTGATCCTTGGTACCTGCATCGCATGGCAGGTATCATCAATGCCGAGAAACGCATCAAAGAGCTGGGTCTTTCTGGTCTCACTACAGACAATATGCTTGCTGCCAAGCAGCTGGGTTTCTCGGATGAGCAGCTTGCATACCTTACCGGCACCAAGACAGACGTTGTCCGCGCCGTTAGGGAAGTGCTGGGTGTTCGTCCGCAGATTAAGACGGTGGATACCTGCGCTGGTGAGTTTGGCGCAACCACTCAGTACCACTACGTTACCTATGAGAAGGGCAACGCTACAGAGTACGTTGAGGCAGAAAAACCACGCGTCATGATTCTTTCCGCTGGTCCTAACCGTATTGGCCAGGGTATTGAGTTTGACTACTGCTGCGTTCATGCTTCGTATGCCCTTCGCGAGCAGGGCTATGAGACGGTTATGGTCAACTGCAACCCAGAGACCGTCTCTACAGACTATGACACCTCTGACCGCCTCTATTTCCAGCCTTTGACCTTTGAAGATGTCATGGATGTTATTGAGGTGGAGAAGCCAGAAGGCGTTATTGTTACCCTTGGTGGTCAGACTCCAATCAAGCTTGCACGCGCTCTAAAAGACGCCGGCGTTCCTATTATGGGTACCCAGCCAGAGGCTATTGACCTGGCAGAGGATCGCGACCGCTTTGCAGCTCTTCTAGACCGCCTGAACATTGCCTGCCCACCATCGGCAGTTGCTTCTACTATGGATGAGGCTCGCGATGCTGCTCGCCGCATTGGCTATCCGCTGATTGTCCGCCCAAGCTACGTTCTTGGCGGTCGCGGCATGGCTATTGTTTACGATGATTCTGACCTGGTCACCTACATGGAGTCCGCTACACACGTTACACCAGACCGTCCTGTCTACCTGGATGCCTTCCTCGAGGATGCTATTGAGCTGGACGTTGATGCGCTTTGCGACACCGAGGAGTGCTATGTTGGCGCCGTTTTGGAGCACATTGAGGAGTGTGGCATTCACTCCGGCGATTCTGCATGCTGCTGGCCGCCCTTCTCGCTCTCTGAAAAGATTGTCGATCAGATTAGAGACATCACCAAAAAACTAGCGCTTGCCTGCGGCATTCGTGGCCTGCTAAACATCCAGTACGCCGTCCGCGACGAGCACGTCTTTGTCATCGAGCTCAATCCTCGCGCTTCGAGAACCGTGCCTTTCTCGTCAAAGGCAACTGGTGTTTCCCTGGCCAAATACGCATCTCGCATCATGGCTGGCGAGAAGATCAGTGAGCTTAGAGCACAAGGCCTGCTTCCAGACGAGAATCGCACCGTCGATTACTACGCGGTCAAAGAGGCAGTCATGCCTTGGTCTAGGTTCCCTGGTGCTGACTCAATCCTTGGCCCAGAGATGAAGTCCACCGGTGAGGTTATGGGTATTGCCCGCACCTTCCCAGCAGCGTACGCAAAGACTCGCGAGGCAGTTGAGAACAAGCTGCCTGAGCAGGGCTCCGTCTTCATCAGTGTGTGCGACCGCGATAAGCGCGCCATTGCTCCTGTTGCTATGGCTCTGGAGAACCTTGGCTACGGCATCTACACCACGGGCGGTACCGCAAAGACGCTGCGTGCAGCTGGAATTGACTGCACCACTGTCAACCGCATTTCCGATGGTCATCCAAATGTTGTTGACCTGATGCGCGATAAGACCGTCAGCTTCATCATCAATACCCCTCACGGTCATGAGGCCCACAGCGACGGTACTAAGATGCGCGCAGAGGCTGTCAGCCAGGGCATTACCTGCGTCACCGCAATGTCTGCAGCTACCGCTCTTATCCAGGCACTTGCAGCAGCAAGAAAGAGCGAGCCAGAGACTTTTGCGCTGCAAGATCTCTAAAACGTGCTTGGAAGATGAGCTTTTCACTTGAACTTGGACCGGTCTTGAAAAAGACCGGTCTTTTTTCGTGAGGGAAGTGTTTAGAATGCGAAGTTCTCCTAGTGAAGAGCGCAAAAGTTTGTTATTATTGCAAGGCTGCATAAATATGCGGGCGTGGCGGAACTGGCAGACGCGCTAGATTTAGGTTCTAGTGGACTAAGTCCGTGGGGGTTCGATTCCCTCCGCCCGCACCATGCAGAAATTTGGTTAAGAGCTGGTACGCCAGCATTTTTTACGAGACACTGGAGGAACGTTGAACATCACCGTTACCGCAGATAAGCCAGTTGACGAGAAACTCACCGTCAAGGTTACAGTTCCTGCTGCAGAGGTAGACGCTGCCATTAAGCAGGCTTACAAGGACATTGCAAACAAGTATTCCTTCCAGGGTTTCCGCAAGGGCCGCGCACCTCGTCCTGTCATTGACGGCATTGTTGGTCGCGAGGCTGTCCTTGCTCAGGCAACCAACGATCTTCTCGGCGCAGCAGAGCCACAGCTTCTTGAGGAGCTTGACCTTGTTCCTGTTGGCCGTGGTGATTACAACCAGGATGCAGACCTTCCTGTTGAGGGTCAGGATTACTCCTATGAGGTAGTCTTCAACGTTCGTCCTGAGGCTAAGCTTGACTCTTACGATGCTCCTGCAATTAACATGCCTCCAAATGAGGCAACTGAGGCTGAGGTTGATCACCAGATTAAGCAGCTTCTGTCTTACCAGGCTAAGTTTGAGAACACCAAGGAGAAGCGCGCTGTCAAAGAGGGCGACACCATTGGTGTAGACATCAAGAACATTGAGGGCGCAGCTCACATGGAGGGCGAGGACCGCGTTCTTACCCTTAATGGCACCCAGGCTCCAAAAGAGCTTGAGGAGGCACTCATCGGCATGAAGCCAGGTGAGGAGAAAGAGGTTAAGTGGACTCACAGCCACACTCACGGCGATGAGGTTCACTCCCACGACTACGATATCAACGTCAAGGTTGTTGCTCACAAGAAGTCCGTCACTCCAGAGCTGACTGACGAGCTTGCAAAGAACACCTTTGGTTATGACACTGTCGAGAAACTCCGCGAGGCTGTTAAGTCTGAGATTGAGTCTGACAAGAAGAATTCTCTTCCAACTCTTAAAGAGGATCGTGTCGTTGAGGCTCTGGGCAAGCGTCTTCAGCTTGAGGAGGTCCCAGAGGAGTACAAGAACGAGGTCTTCAACGAGATTGCTCAGGAGTTCCTGAATGGTCTTCAGCAGCAGGGCATGAGCCTTGATATGTTCCTGGCTGCACGTGGCATTAAGACCGATGACTTTATCTCCGATCTTCGCGTTCAGGCTGAGGAGCGCGCACGTCAGTCCCTGGCTCTTGACGCAGTAGCTGCAGAGCTTAAGCTTGAGGCAACTGAGGAGGACATTCGCGCAGAGTTTGAGCGCGCTGGTGTTTCTAACGCTGCGTCTGCAATTGAGGAGTGGCGCAAGGCTGGCCGTCTTCCTGCAATCCGTGAGTCCATCCGTCGTTCTAAGGCTCTTGACTGGCTGCGTGACAACGCAACCGTCACCGTTGTCGACGAGATTGCTGAGGCTGCTAAGGAAGAGCAGAAGGCAGAGAAGAAGCCTGCTAAGAAGGCTCCTGCTAAGAAGAAGGCAGCTAAGAAGGACGAGGACGCAGAGAAGGACGCTGAGTAGTCCGCGACTGGTTGGGTTTCTCGCCAGAAAGACTGCGCCAAAAGTTGCAGTTACTTTGAATTTTTCATACCCCGGGTTAGAGATATGCTTCCCGGGGTATGTTTCTAAGAAAAGACCTTTGAAGGAGGATTATGCATTATCCAACAAACATTCCAACCATTCCGTATGTTATTGAGCAGACTCCTCGTGGTGAGCGTAGCTATGACATCTACTCCAGACTGCTCAATGATCGTATTGTTTTCTTGGGTGAGCCGGTAACGCGCGATTCTGCAAACCTGGTCATTGCACAGCTTTTACACCTTGAGAGCCAGGACCCAGACAAGGATATTTCTCTCTACATTGATTCTCCTGGTGGAGACGTTTATGCAGGCCTGGGCATTCTTGACACCATGAACTTCATTAAGCCTGACGTGTCTACCATCTGCGTTGGTATGGCAGCATCAATGGGTGCCGTTCTTCTTGCAGCCGGTGCAAAGGGTAAGCGTCTTGCGCTTCCTAACTCTATGGTTATGATTCACCAGCCATCCAGCGGTGTTCAGGGTCAGCAGACTGACATTCAGATTGTTGCAGATGAGACAAAGTGGATTCGTCAGCGCATTAACGAGCTGCTTTCGGATTATACTGGACAGCCTATCGAGAAGGTCAATGCAGACACCGAGCGCGATAATTATCTTCGTGCGCAGGAGGCTTGTGACTACGGTCTGGTTGACCGCGTTATCTCTTCTCGTAACGACCAATAATTGTTCTCGTATTGAGGGTTTGAGTTATGGCTAATGACCAGAACTTCTCGCCTTTTGGCGGATTAGATGAGATGCACTGTTCTTTCTGCGGAAAGAGTAGGTCGCAGGTAAATAAGCTTATCCAGGGTCCTGGTGGCGTATGCATTTGTGATGAGTGCGTCTCTACCTGCTCGGATATGATTGATGAGTCTCTTGGCTTTGATGAAGAGTCAGAGATTGAGACTCACTCTGATGAGCCTGTTATCAAAGACCTGCCAACTCCACACGAGATTTACGATGAGTTGTCTCAGTATGTAATGGGCCAGGAAGACGCTAAGCGCGCTATGTCGGTTGCAGTGTACAACCATTATCGTCGTATCCTTTCTGGCAATGATGAGCCTCAGGAGGGCCAGGAGGACGTTGAGATTGCAAAGT
>CAKAPZ010000024.1 GCA_916720015.1 uncultured Atopobium sp.
TGCGCACCATCTTCCCTGACCACTACGAGCTCAACCAGTTCTCGCATGTGGCCGGCATGAGATTCAAAGATCTGTTGGCGGCCTTTAAAGACCCAGCCGGCGGCATATTGGCCAACTGGGTAGAGCCGGCGCCAGACTCTAAGCGCTCATAAATTCCAGTGAGTCTGGCTAGGCGAGCGCCCAGAGCTGAGCTGTTAACTAGGCTTTCTGCATTAGCTAAGCTTCTGCTGAATCGTACTGGTAGGTTGTGCGTACGTTGTAATGGAAGTTGTTGCCAAGGTCTAAAGCCTCGAAGTGCTTTTTAGCGCAGCCAACTTTGAGCTTCTCAGCTTCACGCAGTGAAGGCTCACCATCTTGGCCGCCCTTGGTTTCGGTTACAAAGTACACGTGGCGTTCATTCCCGGAGTCTTCTACATAGGCCCAGTCGGGGTTGTAACTGCCAAGTGGCGTATCAATCTTGAAGCTTGCAGGCAGTTTGGCAAATACCAGGACTTCCTCCTGCTTATCTAGTGCCTGCGCGAAGGCCCGCTCAACGCCAGCAGAGTCATAGACAATGTAGTTGTACAAGGATTTGTCTATGTTTTCTGGCTGCCAAGCATTCTGGCCTAGGTAGGCCGTGTAGTCGTCTAGCTCAAGCTCACGCATGGTGTACCACTCATCTTCAGGCAGTTTTACATACTCGATGCCTTCAGCTATGAGGTTGTTCTTCACCTTGTTGATCTTGGCCCCTACTTGCGCCAGGAATGTTGCAGGATCAACTTTGAACTCTTCAAAGCGGCTGCATCCTTCTAGGATCTCCTTGAGGGTTGCGCGGGTAAGGCCGACGGCGTCTTGCAGCTGTGCGATTGGGTCAGGTAGGTCATACTCTGGGTTGCCGGAAACATTAACCATGGAGGTTTCAGTTCCTTTAGCCAGCACTCCAGCATCGTCAAGACTTAACGATGCACGTTCGCTGGTCACTTGTGGTGGGCGTACAGGCAGCATGGTGTTTACCGCCTCAATAGCCTCTGCTACGAGCTTGTTTGAATCAACATCTACCTGGAAACGGGTGCGTTGACGGATACGCTCCCACAAAGCCTGGAAAGCAGGGGAGAGTGTGACGTCTTTTTGTAGCTCGACGTAAACTTCCTTAGATTTATCCCGTACCTGTAGCTTTTGAGCCTTGTGAAGGATGATTGCTTGAATCTGTTCCTTGGCGGGTTCAAGTTCAAGCGGTAGCTCAATCTTGCCTTCTTCAGCAGCAGCCTTGAGTTCAGGTGTCACTGCACCCTTGGCGTCGATCATGGCGATGCTGGCTAAGTGGTTGTAAATCTGTTTCGATTTTTCGTAGCCTAGGCGTTCTTCAACGCCAAGCTCATTTTCGATGGTTACCTTGGTGAAACTTTCGGGCGTGATAATGCCAAACTTGAAGTTTTCAGCCTCCAACTCTTTCTGCAAACCGTTGGCAAAATCATCGTAGCTTTCATTTGCGATAACCGTGAGTACATTTGCGTCAGAATCATATACGCGTTCGCCGTTTTGGTTTACGCATAGGCGCAGGCCACGGCCAATCTTTTGGCGTTTGGTGAGGATGTCTTTGGTTTCTACCAGGGTGCAGATCTGGAAAACATTAGGGTTGTCCCAACCTTCTTTAAGCGCAGAGTGGCTAAAGAGGAATGAGACATTTTTGTCTTCATCTCTGCCGTCAGGGAAGGAAATAAGAGTTTCCTTCTTCTGCATGATTAGTTCGAAAGCACCCTCGTCATCCTTAGTGCCAGCGGTGCCGCGAGAGTCTTTGAAGTTTCCCTTCTTGTCTTTGGCAAAGTAGCCCTGGTGGACGGCGTGTGGGTCTCTAACTAGCGGTGCACCTACTGCCTCAAAGCACTCAAGCCAAGTGCCCTTAGCTACTCCGGCTAGTTTAGCTATACGACGAGGTGCTCGCGTGTTCAAGGCATCTGCATACTCTTGCTCAAACATTTGAGCGTATAGGCCCCCGTGAACTTCTGGCTCATAGAGACGGTAACGATCAACACGATCAATGAAGAACAGGCTTAGTACTTTCACGCCACGTGGCCACAGCTCAAATTGGCGGGCCAAGTGGTTCTCAATAGTGCGGCGAATCTGAGCGCGTTTAACGATCTCTTCGTTTACGTCACCAACTACTTCACCTAGCTCAAGCTGCTCACCATTTTGGAACTCAACGAATTCATTACCTTCAGCAGTGCCGATGTTTAATACAACCCAACCATTTTCGTAGTCAGTGTTATCGCCGCTTTTTTGGAACAGATCTGCACCCTGCCGGACTGTGACAGCCTTGCGTTTTTGAGTACCGTCTTTTTGACGCACATCAATGGTAAGCCTTGCAGAGAACGGGTTTGCTTTAACAGAGTCAAGCCTGACGTAGGCTCCGTTAAAATTGGCTTCAGTACGTAAAGAATCTACACATATGCCTTTAACCAGGTGATAATCAAAAGCATCCACTGGGGTGAGCCGGTAGATCATGTTGTAGGTCTGTTTGTGGGTAGCAGAGTAGCGCAGCACAAACAATGGGTTTAGGCTCTGGATGGCAGCCTTGGCTTGTTTAGTGTTGTCAACGCTTTGAGGCTCATCAATGATCACGATGGGCTTGCAGTTACTGATCAGTTCACGTGGACTGTAGCCTCCCACAAGTTTTTCACTGTTACGGTGGAAGAGGTTACCTTCCTTAGCACTGCCATCCTTTTCAAGTCCTTTATTGAAAGCATCAATGTTGATGATCATTACCTGGATAGAACTGGAGGTGGCAAAGTTACCTACTGGCCCCATGTCTTTGGAGTCATAGACAAAGTAATCCAGGGGAGTGTGGTCATAGAGTGTCTCAAAGTGCTTACGCATAGTTTGAAAACTTTTAAGCACACCCTCGCGTACAGCGATGCTGGGCACTACGATCACGAATTTGGTGATACCGTAGCGATGGTTGAGCTCGTAAATAGAGCGAATGTAAACGTAGGTTTTGCCTGTGCCGGTTTCCATCTCAATGGTGAAATCGCGCAGGCGTCCGCCGGTTAACTCTTCAGTTGCAGGGAGGCATCCTTCTTCCTGTACCGCATGTAGGTTACTAAGTAGCTGGTTGTGCGGTATAGAGATGTCGTTACCATGTCCAATCGTGAGCTGGTCAAACATGGTCCTGTTTTTAAAATCAGGCATAACAGAGAATCGACTAGCGATAAATTGTTGCCCTGAAAAGAGGTTACAAGTGGCCTCTATAGCCTCTAGCTGGTGGCGTTGGTCTGAGGAGAATTTGAACTCTAATGCTGCCATGCCTATACCGTTCGTAGCTCAATCTCATAGCCCATACGTTCGCTTGCATGTTTGAAGGTTTGTATGGTGTTGAGTTTGAGGGTGTCGCTGAGGATGGAATCGAGGATTAGTACACGTCGAGGTTCCATGGCAGCGATAGCTTCTACCGCCTCGCTGGTGAGTCCAGGAGACATGCAGCAGATAAGCTCGTCGCAGGCTACCGACCAGATGGGGTAGCCGGCTGCCTGGGTTTTCTCAACTGGGTGGGTCAGTTCAAGCCCCCATTTGAGCATCATTTCAAAAACGATGTCTAGCTCTGAGCGGTCAGGTTTGACTACGTCAAGCATGAGCTGCCCAGGTTCGGGTTTTTCAATGCCTGACTCATCTAAGGAGAATACCCGGAAACCAATATCTGGCAGAGTTTTTGGTTCTTCGTTTAGCTTTAACTGAGAATTTTCTTGCTCAAGCTCAGCTTTAATCTTGTCGCCGGCACGGCGAATACGCTCTTCACCAAGCTGGCAGATATTCTTAAAGTTATCTTTGTTAGAATCAATAGATTCCGGTAATTGAATGAGTATGAACTGGCTGGAGATTTCTTTTAATATGTTATTTAGTAGGACTGCGTGGGCTGTTGTTGCAGATCCAGAAAAGAAGTCTAATACTCTCTCGTTATCTGACACGTCAAATAAGTCGATCAGAGTTCTAATTAACTCTGGGTTTTTGGGGCTATCAAAAATTATATTGTTACCTGCTGGTTTTGAAACAAGCATGTCGGACCAATTGCTGTTGCGTAGCGTTCCTTCTGAGGGTGAAACCCAATGTTCTACACCCTGATTTTTACCTGCACCTTTAGGGTTTCTACGAAGGAATCGTTTTGTTTTACCGGTACTAGACCAGTATTGTTCAAGTGGCATATACTTTGAGTATTGTTGAAGGTATTCTTTATAGTTTTTTACAGCCTCGTCAGCTATCTCTTTCTTCCATTTCCACTGACCGTCGTCTGGTGTTACGCCTAGAATGCTATAGCGCATAGTTGGCCTGTCGGCATTATTCCAAAAGCCTTTCCAGTAGCCAGTTTTTGCTCGTTCATCACCGGCGGCTCTGTATACTGCTGACATTTTTGAAGTTGTTAATTTAGAATATATGAAAATATATTCTAGTCCGACATTCATGGTTGTTAGGCCATTTGTTGCGAATTGGAGATTGATGTTCTTGTCGTATCTTCTGACCGCAACCCTATTTCTAAAGTTAATTTCTCCGAAGATCTCATTGCAAATATTTCTAAGATTTGTTTCTTCTTCTTCGCTAATACTAATAGCTATAAATCCGTCGTCAGTTAGGAGCTCACGGGCTAGACGTAGACGTGGATACATCATGGAACACCAGTCAGAGTGGTAGCGTCCACTAGTGTCGGCGTTAGACTGGCCAGCCAATCCGGCTTGCTCCTTGTAGTTAGCGATAGTGTCGCCAAACTTGTCCTTGTAAACAAAATCGTGGCCCGTGTTGTAAGGCGGGTCAATGTAGATCATTTTGATCTTGCCGTGGTATCCGCGTTGGAGCAGCTTCAATACCTCAAGGTTGTCACCCTCAATGTAAATGTTGTCAGAGTCAAAACTGCCATCCTTGCCATCGCGTCCACGACTCTTATCAACGCGAGGACGTAGAGCAGCGGTGCTTACAGTTTGTGATTGACGGATCGCTGCTGCTTTACCTGGCCAGGTAAAGGCATAGCGCTCCTGCTCAGCTTCAACCTCATCGCCCAGAATCAAGCGCAGCTTGTCAAAATCAATAGAGTCTTCAGTGCTGATCTCAGGGAACAAGGATTTCAGCTGCTCGATACGGTCAGCAACGAGATCCTTTGATTCCAGATTCATCTTTTTAATATCAGTCATTGCAAAGTTCCTTTATCGCCTCAACCGTGGTGTCAAGCTGTTTTTGCAGCTGTTTCTTATTTATACGTAGCTTGGAAGATTCGTTCAGCGTTAAGTCTCTGGTGTTCTGCTGCCTGATGATACTTCTAATCTGGCTACTGAGGCTTCCTTGTTTATCTAGCAAGCTTGTCATTGTAGAGCGTTTACAGGTAGGACATACAGGGAAAAAACCTACAGCCTCAATCGCCTGGGAGAGTTTAACGCGCCAAGCTATGGCCTCTAAAAATACATACAGGTTCTCCTGTGGCAGCTCACTGAAAGCTAAGGAATCAAAAAATCGCTTACGTGACTGATCTTCGATACGGAAGGGGCCTGTCGAAGTTACACTTTCGACCACGGTTGTTCCAGCCTCAGCCAGATTTTTGCGTGTGATGGAAACAGAAATACAAAGCTGACCGGATCCCTCAAATAGAATCACTGTTGGGTTAGGGAAACACTTGTGTAAGACTCTGGCTACTTCTGCATAAGCTTCAGAATCTTGCATTTCGCAACGCAAGAAAATGATGCAACGGATGTCACGTTCTTCATCAACTGAGGCGAAAATTCTAGTGGATGACTCCTGAACAGTAGCGAACAACCTCAGACTGTTCATCTTCTTAAGACTCTTTTTATCAGCTGAGGTGAGATTTCCCGCTTTATTTAGCTTGTCCTTGTGAATCGCGCGATCATCCTGAAGGGCAGATTTTGGTAGCTTAAAGACGCTGTTCCAGTTGACAGTGCTCATCGAATTACCGCAAAACTCACTAGGCAGTAGTCGTTGGAGCCCATGCTCAAGCTAGTGCCCACCTCACCGGGGGTAAATAAGCTATCAATGCCCTTATCCTGTTGAATACCAGTGATAGCTTCAACCACATTATCAAGAAGGGCTGTATAGGTATCCATTTTTTCGCCGTCTTTAGTTTCCTTATTAAACTGTTTACACAGTTTGGAAATTGGTTTGTTGTGCCCAGAGCAAGCGGCCCGCATAATATCAAGAGCCTGTTTAGGGTGGATATGCTTAGTTATTACTTCGCCATCAACAGACACGTAAATCACATAGTATGGGAAAACAGGGTTAGTGTCTTTAGGGTTGCGTGTTTCGTCATTTTGTTTTAGACAAAATACAACGCCAGGTTTAAGGTCTCCCCGCAGGTTATCAGGGATCGGTGCTACCGCGTGTAAACCAAGAGGTGATTTTTCAAGAAGCTCAGGATGATCCTTGGCATAGCGCTGTAATTCAACGCGGAAGTCATCAAAGGCAAAGTCGGTGATAGAGATACCACCCTTGATATCTTCAAGATCAATTACTTCACTTTGCAACTGTTGGAGTTGTTTACGGCGATAGATAAGATCATTCATATCATCGCGCTTAGATTCCAACATGTTTTCCTCACCAGTGGCAGATGCATCCAGTAGGGCCATTCTGCCTTTTACTCGGTTTTCCAGATTAATGTAGTCATCAAGGGAAACGTCAGGCCAGAAGTTAACGAGCTGAATTTGCTCGTTAGTAGAGCCCAAGCGGTCGATACGGCCAAAACGCTGGATAATCCTTACTGGGTTCCAGTGAATGTCATAATTGACAACACAGTCACAATCCTGAAGATTTTGGCCTTCAGAAATACAGTCAGTGGCAAAAATAATATCTATCTCACCACGGGCACGTTCTTCCTCTGGCAAATCCTTAGAAACAGGGGAGAACCTAGCCAGGATATTTTCAAATGACGTGTTACGCAGTTTCAGGGAATATGTGCGATTAGAACTGCCAGCAACTTCAGCGCACTCCAACCCAAGTTCTTTCTTTAATCGCGGCGCCAGCTGCTCAAAAAGATAATCCGCTGTGTCTGCAAAGGCAGTAAAAACAAGGACTTTACAGTTACCAGAGTTATAAGGAGAAGTAACTTTCTGTGTGATGAAGTCATGCAATTTTTCTAGCTTAGCGTCACGCTCAGGTGTAATAGCTTCAGCATATTCAAGTAATTTAGTAAGGATCGAGATGTCTGAATCTAGATCGTCACCTAAACGTATGTGGTCGACATGACGCAGATCCACTTCTACCTTGCTGCCAGCTTCCAGCTCTTCTGCGTCATCATCTTCAAGGTCTGCCGCAAAATCTTCAATGCTGAAACCTGTTGTACGTACCTGCTTGTTCAGTTGCTCGCGCAAACCAGTGCATCTCTCAAGGATGCCCTGCAATGTGATACGGAAGCTATTAACTGAAGACTCCATACGTTTGAGTATATTTACACGTATGAGGTTAGCCATGGCGTTTGTGCGGGCTACTTGGCTGTTGAAATCTTTACCCCAAGTATCGCCATACAATTTTTCATATTCACCGCGAAAAGCTGGATGTACATAGCTCAGTAGTTGATATTGGGCAAACTTTAATTTTGCGATCTCATCGTTGAGATGAGAAATCTCCGGTAGTTCACCCTTTAGGTCAATAGGTGTAGTGAATGAGAGAGGCTTTCGTCGTTTAGGGAAAGTGCCAGTCTGGGCGCTGTAGTATTTGGTGATGTGTTTGCGGCTACGCGCAATAGTGAGCACGTCAAGTAACTTAAAATAATCTGCATTTACTGCATTAACAAAACTTTCGGTTGTGCGCTCGGACTCTTCGCGCTTACTCCAGTCGTTAAAACATTTCTGTGCTGAAGTTGTTACCTGTGTGATCGAAGGTATGCCATCAGTTTCAGCCAAGTACGCGTCATCTTGCTCAGTGATGAGCTCGATCTGGTTGCGTAGATCAAGTAAGCGATTATTAACAGGCGTAGCCGAAAGCATCAGCACCTTGGTGCGCCCACCGGCCTTAATTACATCCTCAATTAAACGTGTATAGCGGTCACTCTTTTTGGCTTTGGTAGTTTTGTTGCGGAAGTTGTGGCTCTCATCAATAACGAGCAGATCGAAGTTTCCCCACCGTAGATGGGAAAGGTCTATCTCACCGCTTTTACCTTCATTACGTGACAGGTCAGTATGGTTTAGAACTGTATAAGATAGACGGTCGTCAGCTAGAGGGTTTCGGTCGTCATTTTGTTGTGTCCACGTGGTCCAGTTATCGCGTAGACGTTTAGGGCATAAGACTAGAATGCGGTCATTACGCTCCTGGTAGTACTTCATGATCGCAAGTGCTTCGTAGGTTTTTCCTAGGCCTACGGAATCGGCAATGATGCAGCCTTTATACTTCTCAAGTTTGCGAATCGCGCCAACTACTGCGTCTTTTTGGAAGTCATAGAGCTTATTCCACACCACGGATTCCTCAAATTTGAGGCCAGGGCGAATGCCGTTATCTTCATTATCCTCCATAAAGTCACGGAAGAGATGATAAAGAGTCAGGAAATAAATGAACTCAGGCGGATTTTCGCGGTAAAGTGTCTCTATCTGCGCAGCTACCTGTTCAGTAACCTCCTCTACCTGCTTAGGATCATTCCAGATATAATCAAAGGTGGATTTTAATTTTGTTATTTCTTCCTTTTCTTCTATATGGTATATGAAGGTCGTGCTACGGGTGCGGTGCTCATATCCCAAACCCTCCTGCGTGAAATGAGCTGCGTTGCCCATGAATGCATGATTCTCGGAAGACGGGTTTTCAACTACGTAAAAGCCGCCTGTTTGGATTGAGTCAGCGTGTTTAGCTGACTTAAAGATCCCTTTGCTGCGGACCCACTGTGCGCACTCGCGCGCCAAAGCTCGCTGATTAAGGTTGTTACGTAAGGTCAACTCTAGACCGGAACCGCCAACTCCGATCTCGCGTGATCGACGTTCAACCTCAAACTCGCGCGGCTCCTTCTTATCAGCCATTTTCTTGATGAAGGTAGGCTCGCTAAACAGGAAACGCAGCTCGTCAATTTGGGAGAGTTCCTCTTTAAGCTCCCCATAGGCAAATACGCTAAACAATGCGCTAATGATGGAAAGCTTTGCATCTTTAGAAATTGACTGACCTAGGACATCGCCTAAGCGCTGGCTGCCACGATTGCTTAGTGTTCCCATGTGCTGCTAAGTCCTTTCTTTGCTAACTTTCTAATCATGCGGCTGTTCATACAACTAGAAAAAGCCTACTGCCTAGAGCAGCTTCTTATCTGGTGAAGCCAGACAAGGCAACAGGGATGCGCAGTGTGACCAATGCCTGCCCGACCTCAATCGGTAAGCGGCGAATCTCAGTCTCATTGGTGCAGCCCTGCGGCTCTGCATGCATGCTTGTCATGTCTCCATCGTGAAGTCAAAATGCATCACAAATGCGCTCAGGCTCATTCTAACGTGCTTGCGTAACCCACCTGCCTCTCTTGGCAGCAATTAGGTGGGAGAGAAAGCTAACGGCGTAGTCTTATCTAGTGCTTGAAAGATCGCGGTAGGCGCCAAGCCTGTCGCGCTTGATAGGTATGTAAGGGAACGTTATGGGTAAATGGTTTGATCAGGCCACAGAGATTGAGCGCTTGCGCAACGAAAACCGCCGGTTAAAAGCGCAGGTCAGGAGCTTGGAGTTGCGTCTAGGGGTCAGTTACGGCCAGTCGGGAACCAGTGATTACGGCCAGTCGGGTGTCAGTGAGTACGGCCAATCGGGCGCCTATGGTGACGCTAGCGAGTACGCTTCGGGTACCTACGGGGCCGGCGACGGCGTCGTTGGGGCTGGGGCTGCAGATTACGAGGCCGCTGCCTGGCTGGAACTAACCCCCGAAGAACTCCACCTAGTGAGGATGGGCAAAAAAATCAACGCCATCAAAATTTACCGAGACCGCACCGGGGTTGGCTTAGCTGACGCCAAAGCCGCCATCGACGCGGTTGGCTAGGAGGAACCATGCTGTTCATGGGTCATCGTGAGGACGACGGCTGGCTACTGTCTACCTTCAACCTGACTTTCCGGGCCTCATGGGAAATGATGCTACAAGGGGTTTATGAAGCCTGGCATTACTTCGCTAATGTTGAAATCCTGGTCGACCATAAGCCGATTGAAATTAAAACCCCTGAAGACATTCTCAAGATCCCTGAAGACCGCAATATTTCAATTCGTGGATTGCTAATGGTGGCTAGGACTAATGTAGAAATTGTTTTCTACAACCAAGTCCACTTCATTAACGTCTATGTTGAGTGTAACAATGAAGAACTAAAAAATCTGGACTACGAGCACTACAACAAATTCATTGGCAAATTCATTGACAATATGGAAATCGCCATGAATATGCCCGAGGAACAACTCAAGGCCGGTAGGTAGGCGACGCCGCATAGTAGCTGGTCACAAGCCTGCGGGCTGAACCAAGAGCGGATAGGGAACTGTAATGATTTTGATTCGTGAAAAAGAAGAAAATGGCTGGATCCACGCCAACTACCAGCTCACCCGCCCGGTTTCGTGGCAGCAGCAGCTAAAAGCGGTGCACGGGGTTTACGACTATTTCAAAAAAACCGAGATCCTAGTGAATGGGTTACCAATCCAGATTGGTCAGCCGGAAGAAATATTGCAAACCCCTGAGTCTAACGCTATTTCTATTCGGGGCGTGCTAACAATTATTGACGTGCCCGTGATGGTAACCTTCTACAACCAGGCCGACTACGTAAATGTTATGGTTGCCTGCGCAAACGAAGAATTCCAAAACACTAACTACGAAAAGTTCAACAAATCAATGAGTCAAATCATGGATAGCCTTGAACTAATGATGTACATACCCACAG
>CAKAPZ010000025.1 GCA_916720015.1 uncultured Atopobium sp.
ATGGGGATGGAGAGCATCGTGGAGGTAAATCGCTTCCATTCGCCGGTTCCGGGTTTGTCGCCCGCGCAGACGGGCTCGTTGTTGAAGTCCTCCCAGTGAAAATAGAAGTTCGAGTTGAATGCGCCCGTGCCAGGATTGGCAAAGTACAGCGCTTCATCGGGAGTCATTCCCACGAAGATCTGGACCAGGCGGAAGAGCCCTGTGAACACGCCCTCGTGGGCGTACTTCTCTATCTGGCCGGTGGCTTGGCTGACGGGGATGCCGCTGCGCTTGAGCTCGATGTGGATGACGGGCATGCCGTTGATGAGCAGACACAGGTCGCCGCGACGGTCGTTCAAGATCTTGCTCTTCGCAGGGTAGATTGGCTGCTGAGCTATCTGGTAGCGGCTCTGGCCGGCTGCAATCTCCTGGCGATCGTAGATCTTCAGGCTCACCTCTTTGCCCAGGTGGAGCGGATCGTTGGGGTTGTCGCGCGTGATGGCGACGGTCTTTCCGTTGATGAACCCGTTGAGCGCGAGCGGTGTCTTGAGCGTTTCTATTTGTTCGATGACCTGTGCCATCTCGCCCTGGGTGAGCGGGCAGCCATTCAGGCGGTCGATATCCGCGTTGTTCTGGAATAGAATCTTCGCCCAGTTCTCAATGAGGTCCTGCTCGGTGGGATAGCGCAGGACGCCGTCCGCATCGTCCCATCCGTGCTGCTTTAGCACGGTGATGACAGCTTCTTCGAAAGAAGTCTCTTTATCGTAAATCATCGGAGAAACCTTTCTTCAAAATTGTTAAAAGTTATACATTTAGCTATTGATAATGATTATAAGACGTAGATGCTTCTACCTGGTAATAGCGTAAGTTTTCATAAATCAATCAAAATAGTAATAAACGCTACGATATTGAGTTAAGTGCGGACAAAACGCTATTTGATACAACAATGATATCTAGAATTCTCATTGTTGGTGTAACAACAAAAGACAAGGTAGTGACCCATAGGTCTACAATGGCGCTTACGACAACGCACAGCACCAAGCATTTACTCAGCAGACTGGACGTAAGCGTGTTCTTCCTGGCAATACTGGTCGTGGTTTTAATGTTGGTGAAACTCAGACTAAGGGTCATACAGTATATTGGACTGAGGACGTTTGGGTTTCAGGGAATTAATTAAAAGCATTTAACTAGCTAGAAAACACGGAGGTTGTTATGCAGCCTCCGTGTTGCTTTTTATATCACATCGACCATTACGATATTTACTAAGTCCTCAAGCAGTGTTCGTGCCATACCATTGAGATCTAATTTGTGATCTTGGGTGTAGGACAGTTCAGTTTCGTGTAGAGTTTGTATTGCGGTTATTTCCTTTCTGAATTGGTTGTGGTGACTATATTTTAGGAAATAACCGCACTTCTTTTAAATGACTGAAATGCTCTCTTACACCACTTTTCGGGATACAACCTACGTTTGTGCAGTGAGTTTAGTAAAGCTATCTCGTCAGCTCAATAGCATCGCGAATGCTCTGTAGTGAATTCTTGGATTTACGTGGGTTAGCAAGCATTACTGACGTATAGAGAGAGTCGATGAGAGCCAGCTGAACAATTCTTGATGCCAGAGACTCTGATCTAAATGATGTTTCCTCTGAGATAGTCAGTAACATGACATCCGCTTTTCTCGCCAGAGGAGAATTTCTATCACTGGTAATGACTAACACACGACCGCCAATTTGCTGGAATAAATCAGCAAGCTGAATAGCCTCTTTGCATCTACCGGTGTGAGAGAAAATGATTGCACAGTCATCTTTTGTGGCTCGGCTGGCTTCCATGAGCTGTAGATGGTAATCGGATGCATATTTTACGTTGAGGGGTGATCTAAGCAGCTTGTGATAGGCGTCTGCAGCAATAATATTGCTTCCACCAAGTCCAAAAAGAAACACAGTTTTGCTGGAAACAATCAAGCTAACTGCGCCTTCAAGATTTTCGGACTCAAGCATCTCTTTAGTGTGACTGAGGGAATCAATTGAGGAGTTAAATACACTGACAGCTACGCCCAGTGGGGAAGAGGTGTCAGAAATGTTTTCATGAATTGAAATTGCAGGATCAAATTCTTCAGAAATCAGTGCATTGTGAAAATCCTTGAATCCTGTATAGCCAAGTTTTCTAGTGAATTTAAAAATCGTGGAATCGGCCATTCCAAGGGTCTGTGCCATCTCGTTAATAGTCATTTGCGAAGCCGCGCGTGAATGAGAAGAAATATAGGAAGCTATCATTTTTTCTTTTTTAGAAAGCGAAGACTCAAACGATTTAAGCCTTACGCGGTATGAAGACTCCATAAGATTCTCCTCAAATTAAAGCAAAACGACAAAATTAAGCTCCTTCTACTTTAAAAAATTTACCACTAAAAGAAAAGAAAAAATTTTTTCTTTTCTAATATTGACTAGTAGAAAATTATTTTTATAGTAATTCTTACAGAAAGTTCGTCGAAAGAAGGAACATGAAAGTTGGATTGGTCGGACTGGGAAAGATGGGCTTCAACCTTGCCTTGAATCTCAAAGACAACGGAGTAGAAGTTAAAGGCTTTGATGTTTCTGAGGATGCCCGTCAGGAAGTAGAGAAGCATGGTATTTCTTCTGTTCAGTCTTTAGCAGAGCTTGTTGAAGTGCTGGAAACACCAAGAGTTATTTGGATGATGGTTCCTTCTGGAGAGGCAACTGAATCAACAATTTCTCAGGTTCTTCCACTGCTTGAGAAGGATGACATCCTTATTGATGCTGGTAACTCAAACTATAAGGACTCCATCAGGCATGGAGCAGAGGCTTCTAACCTTGGAGTAAGGTTCCTTGATCTTGGAACTTCTGGAGGTATGTCTGGGGCTCGTTATGGTGCTTGCCTGATGGCTGGCGGCGATAAAAGCGCCTATGAGTACCTCAAGGATGTTTTTGAGTCTGTTGCCGTTAAAAATGGCTGCGACTACGTAGGTCCTGCAGGCGCTGGACACTTTATGAAGATGGTTCACAATGGAATTGAATACGGAATGATGGAGGCAATCGGCGAAGGCTTTGCCGTTATGCAGAAGGCTCCGTTTGATTATGACTTGGCTCAGGTTGCTCGCAACTGGCAGAACGGTTCCGTTATCCGTTCATGGTTAATTGATTTAATTGAAGAGCAGCTCAGAGCTCATCCTAACCTTAAGGACTTTAAGGGAATTGTGGATGCATCTGGTGAGGCCAAGTGGACTGTCGAGGCTGCTCTTGCAGAGGATGTTCCGGTTCCAGTAATTGCTCAATCTCTGTTTGAGAGAAATGCTTCAAAGCTTGGTGAGAATAACTTCTCCAATAAGGTTACCGCAGCACTTCGCAATGGTTTTGGTGGCCATGCATATGTAGCAGAGGAAGCCTAGTATGAATGAAAGTATTTCTCATCTGCAGATTCTTCCAGAAGATCTTCAGTTTCATGTTGAGGCTAAAGACTGGGAGGATGCTCTTAAAGTAGCTGCAGCTCCACTAGTAAAGCGCGATGCAATTACTTCTGTTTACATTGATGAGATGATTGCAGCAATACACGAGCTTGGACCTTACATTGTTCTGGCTCCTGGTCTTGCGCTCGGTCATTCTCGCCCTAGTGATGCAGTTCATCAGACAGCAATTTCAATTGCAACGCTTGCGCAGCCAATCGAATTTGGTAGCAAGCACAATGACCCTGTGGATATCGTTGTCATTTTGGCAGCAAAAGATGACGAGTCTCATATTGGACTTCTTCAGAAGATTGTAATTTTCTTCAATAATGAGGCAAATTTTGATCTGCTCCGTTCTGCAAGAACAGAAGAAGACGCACTAAACGTATCCAAAGTTATTAATGGGGAGGCATAGTATGGACATCTTGAACGTTTTTGTATTTCAGCTTTTTACAAATCAAACCATTTTTATGGGTTTGCTCGCTCTTGTGGGACTTTTACTTCAACGTAAAAAGTTGCCACAGGTAATTGATGGTGTTGTTAAGACGGTCATTGGTCTTCTTGTCCTCTCATCTGGCGCAGGAATCATTTTCAGCTCTCTATCTGAAGTAGTTACTGCATTAAATAACAGCCTTGGAGTTGCAGGTACCCTTCCTATTAACGATGCAGCAGGCGCAATGGTTCTCTCCATGGAGGGCTTCAGCAGGAATTCCGTACTGATCTTCCTGTTTGCATTCCTGCTTCACTTGGTAATTGTTAAGTTGGTTCCTAACAACAACTTTAAGAATGTTTACCTGACAGCTCACCTTGCACTTTTCCACGCATGCTTCATGGCTATTACGCTTCCAGGAATCCTGAACACCGATGACAGCGTTGTGATTATTGCAGTTGGTTCAATCCTCAACGCACTTTACTATGCACTTTCTCCTGCAATTACCAGAAAGCTTGCAAAGGAGTGGACACAGGATGCAATTACTCTTGGTTTTATGGATCAGGTAGGCTCCGTTGTTGCTCACTTTGTTGGTAAGTTTGTTGGTTCCTCCAACCCAGATGAAGACGCAGATAAGCTAAAGCTTCCTGAGTGGGCTTCAATGTTTAGGGACAACACCGTAGTTCTGTTCTTCTTGATGCCAATCATCTTTGTTGGAATGGGTCTTGCTGTTGGCCAGGAGGGTATCGAGGCTCTCTCTGGTGCTGGTCCTGAGGCTACTAACTGGATTTTGTGGCTTGTTATTCGTGCTTGGACCTTCTCTGCAGGTATCGTCATCCTGCTTCAGGGTGTCCGTATGTTTGTTGGTTCTATTGTTCCTGCATTTAAGGGTATTTCTGACAAGTTCCTTCCTGGTGCTGTTCCGGCTCTGGACGCTCCAACGTTCTATCCATTCTCTCCAATGGGCGGAATGTTTGGCTTCCTTGGATCTTCAATTGGTGCAATTCTTGTCTGCATTTTGACTATTGTTCTTCATGCTCCAGTTATTGTCTTCCCAAGCCCAATCATCATGTACTTTGACGGTAATGTCATGGGCGTCTTTGGTAACAAGGCTGGTGGATGGAAGGGTGCTCTTGCAGCAGGTCTGGTAACTGGTGCAATTACTTCTGCTGCAGCTATCCTGTTCTATCCATTGACAGGTGTAATGTTTGGCTCAGGCGTGACTTGGTCCAACATTGACTACGCACTGGTATGGATGCCATTAATGTATCTGCTCAAGGCTATTAGAATGCTTGTACTTGGTGCATAACCAGTTTTTTAGGAGTTAATAATGAAACTTGTTGCTGTATGTGGGTTTGGCGTTGGATCTTCAATCATTGCCAAAATGAATATTGAAAGCATCCTTCAGAAGAGGAATAGGGAAGATATTGTTGTTGAGACTATCGATCTTGGTAGTGTTCAGGGTGCGGATGGTGATTACTACGTTACAACTAATGAGCTCTTTGACAACTTCCCTGATGGAATTAAAGAGCGCACTATTGTATTGAATAACTTCATTGATCTTGCTGCTATTGAAAGCGCGCTAGAAGAGCGAATTGGTCTGTAGATTATTCAATAGTTTTTGCATTCTTAAGGCACTCGTTAATCGAGTGCCTTTTTAAATATTACTTTATATTTACAAAAAATTAAAAACATATAATATTAAATAAAAATATAATCGTTGGGAGAGGCTTATGAAGAGTTATAATCTGAAAATCATTATGCATTCCTACGAAAATTTAGGTGACTCTGGAAGTGAAAATTTTTTAAAACTCGAATCACTCCATTCAAAACGAGAAAAAATTAATTATGACGATAGAGAGCTCAAAGCTATTTCAGCGCTTGTTGACGCGCTTGAAAAACAATGCGTGGAGAATTCAATAGATTCGTTTAACCTTCTTGATGGCTTCTACTATTCTTACACTATGCCATATGTAGGACACGAATTTGATTTACTTAAAGCGAATGAAAATAAAGTTGTTAATATTGAAGTCAAATCACAGATGGTTGATAAATCTAAAATTTTGCGTCAGTTAGATCGAAATCAATGGTATTTATTGGGTGCTGGATTTGATGTCATCAGTTGTTATGAGTTTGTAATTAAGAATGATTCTGAATATATTTTATATAAATTTAATGATAATAAATTAGAAACTAGTCATATTAATAATCTAATTAAGGATTTGAAAGAAATTAACGTAAGTAAAGGAATAGATCTTGATTGTAAGTTTGATCCTTCGCACTTCCTTATTTCACCGATTAACCATCCAAAAGAATTTCTAGAACACAAATTTTTCTTAACTCATCAACAAGAAGAATTTGAGAATAATATTATAAAATCAGTAGAAAGTTCTGATGATAAAGAGGCGTTTATTATTGAAGGACCTGCTGGTTCTGGTAAAACCTTATTGGCATATGATATTGCGCTAAAGTTAACAAATAAATATAAAGTTTTGATTGTTTTCGGCGGTCAATTAACAAATCAAAAAATTTTATGTAAACAAATAAATAATTTAATAGTTATCCCAATTAAGGAATTAAGCGAGTATGACTTACATCAGTTTGACGTCATATGTATTGATGAAGCTCAGAGAATAAAAAAAGAACAATTACAAGAAATTTGTTCGATAATAAATAACCGAAGAAAATTAATAGTATGTTACGACGAAGATCAAAAGTTATCTTTATGGGAGATTCAGCATAAAACGTTAGAGACATTCAACGAATTTAAATTGAATCAAGAAAGATGCAAGTTAACAGGGAGTATCCGATCAAATAAAGTCCTTCAAGATTTTATTACTGTTTTTCTAAGACGCGAAGGATATAAGCGTCTTGAACCAGTAAAAGTGTCTGGACATGTAGAGATATATTATGCATCTGATGCTCAATATGCAAAGGCAATAGCAGAGCACTTAAATAGAGTAGATGATTTTGAATTTATTTCATTTACATGTGCATATTATAATTCCGAATACGATTTAAATCTTTTTAATAAAATCGGAAGCTTAGATACACATAATGTGATCGGAAAAGAATTTCCAAAAGTATCGCTCATTTTAGGTCCTCAATTTCAAGTGACAAAAGTTATAGATAACGCGAAGGAAGTTAAAAGGATTCAATATAAAAAACATCCATATAAAGAATGGCTTTTTGAGAGATTATTATATGAGGGAATGACTAGAGCTCAGAAATCTCTCGCTATAATAATCTACGAGAATCTAGATTTATTAGAGTATGCTCTTTCTTGTATAAAAGAATAATTATTAGGTTAATGTTGTCCTTCTCCATCCACTGATAAAACAACACCGTTCATGTGAACCCCATCTGTTTGGACAGGTGGGGTTTCTCGCTAGACGTATAGTTTAAGCACTATGGGCTTAACGTGCGGAATTATGTGACAAGAGGGATCATTGGGGCGTGTACGGCCTTTTGGCGTGTGGAATCATTTGACGTGCAAAATCATTTTGTGTGCAGTATCGGCAGAATCGGGGCGAGAAGTGCAAAAGTTACAGAAACGTTTTATGACGGTCTTGAACGTGTTTATGACGTTGGTGCTCTCGTTTGCGCTGGTTGGGTGCAACGTGTTTCCGTTTCTGCAAAACAATTCTGACCAGCAGACAGCGCAGTCGTCAATCACAACGGGGGAAATCGAGGCAATACACGAGCCCAAGTTTGGCGGCAGCTACCTGGATATCGCCATCGACGATTTTAATAACCTGGGCTTTGAGTACGGCGACAGCGTGGACGTTACGTTTAGTAACGGATACAAGCTCTCCGATATTCCGTACTACAACGGCAATTACACCAAAACCAACGAGCCACTGGTTGTTGCATATCCAGGCTACCCTTACGTCTATGTGTGCGTAAATAATGGCGAGCCTCTATGGGAAAGCGCTGGTCTTAAGGCGGGAGATACGGCTACGGTGACGCTCCACGAGAAGCAGAAGTATGCAACGGTTCAGAAGGCTTTGAGTGCAACGTACACCAATAATCGCTCCGACTACGCAAGTGACGAGGTCTTTGCTAACTTCCGCCCCATGAAAGGTGGAAATATTGCTGAGGGCGTGGTGTATCGCTCGGCGTCTCCTATTGATAACCAAAACAATCGCGCGCCTTACGCGGCCGATCTTGCTCAGAGGTCTGGTGTGCAGTTTATTCTGGACCTCGCGGATACCAACGAAGAGATCCAGGGCTATTACCAGAATGCGGACTACGACATTACGTGGCATAAGAGCCTGTATGATGCGTTGAACGTTGCCGCTCTTGACCTCAATGCTAATTACCGTGGCGGCCAATATGCCCACCGTCTGGCAGCGGGCCTTCGAGAGATAATTCTGCATAAGGGACCATTCCTTATCCATGGTATCGAGGGCAAAGATCGCACGGGCTTTGTTTGCGCTCTTCTCGAGGCACTTTGCGGTGCATCCTACGATGAGATGCGCGACGACTACATGATTACCTACGACAACTATTACGGCATTAACGAGAAGGACGACAAGGCTCGTTACGACGCCGTTGTTGACGTGAAGTTCAACGACATCGCTCGCTGCATTGCTGGGGTGCCTACGTACGGTTCGCTCGACGGCGCGGATTACGCAGCTGGAGCTCGCAAATATTTGACCGATGTAGGTATGACCGAATGGGAAATCAACAAGCTCATCGAACGGCTAACAAACAAGTAGCGGGTCGCGGGCTGCGGCAAGAACTGACAGGTTAGTCGCCTGGCGAGAAGAACGATCTTCTCGCCAGGTTTTAGATTAGGGTTAAATAAATGAAGGGAGATTCACGATGACAAGTGCTTTTGTTACTAACATTGCTTTTCCAAAGTTTCTAGAGGAGGTAATGTTCTATCTCGATGAGGTTGGATGTTTTGATGTTGAAAAAGTTTTAGTTGAAAAACACACAGAATGGACGGCTCCAAAAGATTGCTGTATCGGTGAAGACGTCTACTTCATGTTTTCAAAGACTTCGATCGATACAATCAGACGTTTAAAGTGTCAGCTGAAAAATATTTCAGAAGATGATGAGTTATACGAGGTTAAAGAGTTATTGGCTGTGGGACTCAACAGAGGAGAAATGCTTTATAAAGAATATGGCGGATGTATCTTTGCCAAAGGAGTTGTGTCTGGGGAAGTTATTGTAGATTCGTTTGCTGTAGAAAATAAACTTCATTGGACAAGTAAGTATTTTGCTCCAATCGATGACGTGATAGTTCTTGATAAACCAATTCATATCAACGATTTTAGAGACTTTATTACTATCTCTAGAACTGGTGCGATTACGAAACTTACTCCAGAACAGAATCAACAATTGAAAAATAAATTGAATCTTTAATTGCAATCGAAACTGCACCTTAAATTTTCCTACGGTGCAGTTTTGATTAGATTTTCTTATTTGTAAATTGTGACTTGCATCTCTAACCAACGTATTTCTTGTTAATTTGAAGAACAGCGAAGTCCTATCAATAAAGGCAATAATTGCTTTTACTATATGATTCTATCCTGTGATTCACATCGTTATTTTAGGAGATACGCTGGGGACTATATGAATGTAGCGCAAGGTCTAGAGAAGAAGCTTATGCCAATGGCAGAGTTGGTGAGTAAGAATAAATATCTTCTTACTATGCGCGACTCTTTTGCCATGCTCATGCCAATCCTTATTATCGGATCAATGTTTACGCTGGTAGGTAATCTGCCAATTCCTGCGTGGGTTGATTTCTTGAAATCCACTACGATTCAGGGCAGGTCGCTTTTCTCGCTGTTGGCCATTCCTTCTGCCTGCACTGTTTCGCTCATGGCAATATTTTTGTCGTTCGAGATTGGCTACAACTTTGCTGATCAACTTGGTTTAGAGGATCGAGTTTCTGCTGGTATGGTTTCGCTCGTCAGCTGGTTTATTTTGATGCCTCAGGTGACTGAGTTTTTGCCCCAGGGAGCTTCTCAGCCATTTTTGGTGGAGAGCATTCCTCTTGCGTGGACCGGCGCGAGGGGTGTGTTTGTAGCGATTATCGTAGGCTTTTTGTCGGTGTCCATTTTTGGATTTGCTATCAAGAAGAACTGGGTTATTAGGATGCCGGAGGGCGTTCCTACGTCTGTTTCGCTTGCGTTTAGTGCTCTGGTTCCGATGGCGCTCACGTTTGCCGCAGTGTGGGCGATTAGCGTTTTGTTTGCACTTACCCCTTGGGGAGATGCGTTTACCTGCATTTATTCCATGTTGCAGATTCCACTGACCATGCTTGGCGGAACCGTGTGGGCCTTGGCGATTGCTTACATCATTCAGGGCATTTTCTGGTTCTTTGGCATTAACGGGTCAAACATTACGAGCCCTATTTTTACGCCGATTTTGACTGCGCTTACGCTGGAAAACCAGGCTGCTTTTGCCGCCGGCACTGCGCTACCCAACATTATCAATCGAGAGTTTGAT
>CAKAPZ010000026.1 GCA_916720015.1 uncultured Atopobium sp.
GCTTCTCCTCGTTCCTACGATGACCGTGCACAGCAAGGTTCTTCTAATAGGCTACTGGGCAATCCATCCAGACCAGAGGCAGAGAGCGTTTCTGTTTACACGCGCTCTGGAAAGCCAATTAGCACCAATCCAGCTGCTTCTTATAATCCTCAGCAGGATATGCGCTCCCGTGCTTCTGCGTATGCATCTCGTCAGGAGCCCTCTGGATACACTCCTTCTTACGAGCACGCCGTAAGCCCAAATCTGCCAACTCCTGGCGATATTGGTCTTCGTCCTGTGAGCCGTACAAGCTATTCTGGACAGCTGCCACCATATGTTCTTCGTCCTGTTTCTTATGACGATGTTCAGTCGGTAGTTCGCCGTGTTCGTACTGGTCAGCCAGTTGTTCTTATCTTTAAGAACACCAACATCGAGGTTGCAAAGAGAATTTTGGACTTCAGCTTTGGTCTTTCTTATGGCCTTGATGGTGCTGTTGAAGAAGTTGCTGACCGCGTTTTTGTTGTACTTCCTCATGGCGTCTCTTTGACGCAGGCTGATCTTGATAAGCTTGCTGATGAGGGAGAGATTACCAGGTAACTGGAGGTTTTTGTGTTCTCGTATTATGTTTTAAACGCACTCTATACCTTGTTTAGGATTTACAGCGTCTGCATTGTGGTATGGTGCCTGTCCTCTTGGATTACCGTTTCAAATGATTCGGTTAAGAACATTCTTAAGGCTATTGGCAAAATTGTTGAGCCATATCTCAATGTGTTTAGGAAGGTGATTCCTCCAATTTCTGGCGTTGACCTCTCACCGATTATTGCGCTTTTTGTGCTTAATCTTGTGGAACGTTTTGCCATTTCGACGCTGGGTCTTATACTAATATAGGAAACTAGTTTGTCTTTAATTACAAACTGAGTAGTTATGATGTGTGGTACGTCTACTCGCAGACTGAAAGGGAACAAAGATGGCAATCACACCAGCAGACATCGAGCAGCAGACATTCTCTCCTGCTGAGACCGGCTACAATCCAGAGGAAGTTGACGCATTTCTTGAGCAGCTCTCTTCTGAGGTTGATGCAATGCTTCAAAAGATCGCTGACCTTAAGGGCCGTCTGACCAGCACTGAGCAGCAGCTTGCTGCAGCACAGGCACAGGTTGCAAACCTTGAGGAGAACGCAAGCGTTCCTTCTGTTGAGGAGACAAACGCTGCAGCTATTGCTGCATCTGAGCACCAGATTTCTCAGGTCCTCATTGTTGCTCAGCAGAGCGCAGATAAGCTTGTTGCAGATGCTCGCGCAAATGCAGAGCGCATCCGCAACGAGGCAGACCAGAAGGCTCGTGAGGTTATCCGTCAGGCTCTTGCAGAGAAGCAGACTGAGCTTGATGAGATTGATCGCCTCAAGCAGTCCCGTGAGGACTTCCGCGCTGAGTACCGTAAGCTCCTCCAGCACTTCCTGGATGACGCAGACTCTGTCTTCCCAGAGACTGTTCTTACCAACAATGCTCCAACTGGTTCCCAGAATGCTGCTCAGCCTGCAGCTCAGCAGACTCAGATTTCTGCACCTGCACCTGCAGCTGGTGACTTCAACGACCTTGATTAAGTCTTAGGTCATTACCTTTGTACTGATAAGCGCTCAGCTCTGCTGGGCGCTTTTTTGTATCAGTCGTTTAAGCGGCAGCTTTATAGCCCAGAAGTAAGCTCTTTGCAGAATGTTTGCTTTTGTTCTATATGATGCACATCCTTTCTGTTTTCTCGCCCCTGATAGCGAGCAGGTACGCCTTGGCTACGCGCAGCTTCTGCATTTGTACTTGCAGTGAGTTCAGGGAGCCCTTGCCATACGCGTTTTGGCATCCAATGGGCGCGCAAGTCATATCCTCTTTCTGCAGGCCCGCGACCCTCTAGACCAACTCCCTCATAGAAGCGCCTCCACATGGCTTGCACGTATTTCTCATCAGTTGCAAGGTCTGTTCTAGAGAGCAATTCTTCCAAAGAGGCATCGTCCAGCTGAATTGTTCCAAAGGTCTTCATTTCTGGTGCATAAAAACTGACTATATGATGAGCTGGATCAACAATAAAAAACCGTTCTGTACTCATCCGTTTGACAAAGTAATTGCAAGTTAGTGGCACTACGTTTGCATTAGGTTGAAATACAGACATAAAAGAGCCATCTGACATGCGAGAAAACCGCACAAATTGCCGCGTATGCTCTCGTTCAGTTTCTACCTGCCTAGCCAGTGCATTAAACTCTGCCACGGTTGGGTCTGCAATATCTTCAAGGGCTCCTACACCATAGGAGAATGCAAGACGAATGTATCGATGCACAATCTCCGGCATCGTATGAGCATCTGAAGCACATGCCAAAACAATACGACGTGTTATTTCTCTTGTGCCTACTTTCTTCTCTAGTCCAGTTAGAACTCGTTTAGCTAAGGCCACTACTGAGTCATCAGAAGGGTCTGGTCCACAGAGAACATGCTCCCCAAGACTAGGCTGACAAAAGTTTTCTCTAACAAGACGTACGTGTGCTGGGTTAGCATGTGAGAGATAAGTGAGCCCTACAGCCCCTACAACGCCTTCTAAGCTTGGATTACAGGTGATAACAACCTTCTGAGGCTTGGAGAGTCTTGTAAGCCTCTGAACAAGCGAGACAAACTCTACGCTCTGATCAGAAGAGCCTGAGTTGAGAGGACTCAATACGGCGTCTTGTTTTGTTGTACGAACTTGCTTTGGCATCAGCAATTACCCTCTGTTTAATCAGTTCTTGGTCAAGTGGAGCTGAGGCATCTCTTACGCCACAGCAGGTGAGAAAGTGATGAGATCGTTTGAGCTGTATTCCCAGCCGTTTAAGATCATCAAAGGTGAGGCGAGATCGTCTTCTTGCAGCAATAATTCTTCGTGCGCCGGTGGGGCCAATACCGGGCACTCGTAAAAGTATTTCTAGTGGTGCATCCATAATCTCTACAGGAAATTGATTAAGATGTGCCAGCGCCCATCCAAGCTTTGGATCAATTTCTAAATCAAGCCAAGGTGCTTCTGGAGAAACTAGCTCATCAGGAGAAAACGCATAGTAGCGCATAAGCCAATCAGCCTGGTAAAGACGGTGTTCTCTACGCAGGGGAACAGGAGTGTCCAACTCAGGAAGACGATGGTCTTCTATAACAGGAATATAGGCAGAGAAGAATACTCGTTTCAATTCAAATTGTTGATAAAGCGCTTGCGATAAGTGCAATATTTGATTGTCTGATTCCGGAGAAGCTCCAATGATAATTTGCGTTGATTGCCCGGCAGGCGAGAAGGACCTCTTGCCTGAAGACACCCATGATGAGCGCATAAAGGTATTCTTCAAGCAGTTTGAACGAAGAGCTAAACCTTCTTTTATAATCTGCTTCTGAGTAGGAATAACAATGCCCTTAGATTTCCCAGCAGACTTCACAATGCCCGTTGATGCATTTTTAGCTTCAAGCAATTGCCTTTCTTCAGAGACGCGTAGGCGGTGAATGAAAGACATGGGTTTAGTAACCGTTTCTGCATTTTTGTGAGGACAAAGTTTAGTAAGTGAGGTTGAGCTAGGTAATTCCAGATTGACGGAGAGTCTATCTGCTAAGCGGCCAAGAGCATCAATAAGATCTGGATCTGTTCCGGGAATTACTTTTGCATGAACATAGCCGTTAAATAGCAACTCATTCCTAAGGTAGGAGAGGCATTCAATCATGAGTTCTGTGGTGTGGTCTGGCGATCCTATAACACCTGAGGAAAGAAAGAGCCCCTCTATGTAATTTCTTTTATAGAAATCTACGGTAAGCTCTGCTAATTCCTGTGGTGTAAAGGTAGCCCGCTTGGTTTGTGCAGAAGATCTATTGACGCAGTAAGCACAGTCATAACAACAAGCATTAGAAAGTAAAACTTTTAGCAGTGTAATGCAGCGACCATCAGGGGTAAATGAGTGGCAACAGCCGGCCGCTGAGGCCATTCCTACTTTTCTTGCCTGCGGATCTCTGTCTATACCAGAAGAAGTGCACGCCGCGTCAAATTTGGCTGCATCTGCAAGTATGGTGAGTTTATCAAGAGTATCCATGGCAGCAACTTTCTACTTGAAAATAGAACGTCTGTTCGTATACTTAGACTATCACGAACGGGGAAGAAGTAAAGAAAAATCTAGAACAAACGTTTGTCATTTTAAAACCGCAGGAAGGATGTGAATGACGTGTGAAGGATGTATACTTTTCCCATCAACAACTGCGGAAGGAATGGCCATGAGCATACAGAAAAACAGCTCTTCACCATGCCTTTCTCGCCCCGTGAATTTACAAGTTCCCACCTACGCGTTGCGTGCATTAGAAGTTCTTGAAGATGCCGGATTTGAGGCGTGGATTGTAGGCGGCTGGGTACGAGACGCCCTACGCGGCTCATTTGCCCATGACATTGACATCACAACATCGGCAACGTGGCAGCAGAGCAAAGCGGCTTTTGAGGCTGCAGACATTTCTGTGCATGAAACAGGTATTGCATATGGAACCGTTACTGCTGTTGTCGAGAAGCACCCTATTGAGGTCACAACGTATCGCTGTGACGGAGAATATCTTGATGGTCGTCGTCCTGATTCTGTGCAGTTTGTCTCTCGTATAGAGGAAGATCTTGCTCGTAGAGACTTCACCATAAACGCAATGGCATATCATCCTAAGAGGGGACTACTAGATCTTTATGGCGGTCAAGAAGATTTATCTGCACGGGTAATTCGCGCTGTTGGGGAGCCTAAGGTTCGCTTTACAGAGGACGCTCTTCGCATGCTTCGAGCATTGCGGTTTGCATGCAGACTCTCGTTTTCAATTGAGGAGAAGACACATCAGGCACTTACTGAGTGTGCGCCACTACTCTCTCAGGTTGCATCTGAGCGTATTGGCTCGGAAGTAGCTCAAATTGTTGAGGCTGGCCATATTGCCCACGCTATCAAGCTGGGATTTCCTGTTCTAGCGATAGCAATTACAGAGCTCTTACCGTTGCAAAATTTTGATCAAAGAAGTCCGTATCACGCCTATGATGTGCTGGAGCATACTGCTCGGGTATGCTCTGCAGCAGAGGCTCTTACAGCAGGGTGTGCTACTCCAGCTCTTAGGTGGGCGGCTCTTCTACATGATATTTCAAAGCCAGAAATGTTTAGCGTAGATGCAGATGGTAGAGGTCATTTTTACGGTCATCCAGAAAAAGGTGCAATCGTAGCAAAGGCGCTGCTCAAACGATTAGCTTTATCGCAGCATTTGAGTAATGAGGTTTGTTCTCTTGTGGCATTGCATGACTATGATGTGGATATTACAACAACTTCTCTCAGGCATATGATTGCCCTGTTAGCCGAGGCAAGTAAATCGGACGGCATTGCTCTTGCGTATGACCTTTTGACGTTAAAGCAGGCAGATGCTCTGGCAAAGGCAAATCCGTATCGCAGCTATGCGGTAACGCTTGAGGCTATGAGGACCCTTCTCTTACATGAGGCAAAACGGGGAATTGCTCAGCGTCCACAAGAGTTGTGCGTTTCGGGAGCAGAAATTATGGAAGTACTCTCGCTTCAGCCAGGACCTGCTGTGGGCGTATGCCAACGTAAGCTCTTTGAGCTTTATTTAGCAGGTCAAGTGGAGAATAGAAAAGAAGATCTTCTCGCCATTCTTGCTCAGGGTAATTGGTAAAAATAATAAAGAGTGCCAGATTTAATCAATAAAAAAGTAAGGGCTTTGTATTTTTATAGGTTCGGTAAAACGATATAGTAGGCATAAAAAATTATCAGAGAGGCGTCATTTTATATGACGGATAGTGTCGTATGGGGGAGTTCATGGGCGAGAAGCGCGATTATATTACGTTAGAAGTCATACATCACAATGCTTATGAACAACAGCCTGCAGAAGAACCTGAAGCTCCAGCACCTTCCATTTCTCATATTCGTGCTGAAGCTCGTACTAAGAAAAGCGCAGCTACACGTAAGCGTATTATGCACGAGACAACTAAGCTCATGCTTGCTCGTGGAAATACCAACTTCAAAATGAGTGAGATTTCTGATAGAGCTCGTCTTTCAAAGGGCGCGCTATATTACTACTTTTCTGATAGAGAGGCCCTTTTGCAGGCAATCTTTGACGAGAGCGTTGATGAGCTTGCAAAAGATATTGCGCATACCATTGGTAATAAGCCCGCCTCAAAAGAGACACTTCATGCAATCATCTCTCAACTTGCCGCTCATATTTTGCCTGACTCACCTTTGGTTTTGGCTTTAATTAACAAGCTTGCAAGCTCTGAGCAGGCACTTATTACCAACATTGAGGGACCACTTTCTCGTGTGGTTGTTCTTCTTGCTAATCAGCTTGAGATGGGAAAATTGCAAGGCTTTATTCGCCAGAGCGTTGATTCAAGACTTGCTGCCTGTTCTATCACGGGTGCATTGGTTCTCTCGGCCATTGGCCTGATGGGAGAGCGTCACGGTGTGGAGGGTTCTGACGAGCTTGCACAGAATCTGCTCGATATGACACTTGCCGGCATTGGAATAGATGAGTAATAGACAAGTAATCATACGCGTTTTTGCATAATGCCAGTTTAATCATGCTATTTAAAGAGCGCCCTTGTGGTGCTCTTTTTACAATTTTCTTGACTGATCCTGCTCAAAAGTGTCTTTGGCGGGTATAGTAAGAGTGGTTGCGCGTAGAAGAACGCAAATATTCTGCATACGCAGAGAAGCCATGCGTGAAAGGATAGTTCATGGCACACAAAAACTATTTGTTTACCTCAGAAAGTGTTACTGAGGGACACCCAGACAAGGTTTGCGATCAGATTTCTGACGCAATCCTTGATGCAATCTTGGCAAAAGAGGCGGAGCTTGAAGAGCGTGGGTACGTTTCTCCAAGTGGTGTTCCTGCTTGCTTGGATAACGTTCGTTGTGCATGCGAGACCTTTGCTACTACAGGAACTATTGTGGTAGCAGGAGAAATTCGCACTCAATCCTACGTTGATGTTCAGGAGATTGTTCGTAACACCCTCAGAAATATTGGCTATGACCGCGCTAAGTATGGTTTTGACTGCGAGACCTGCGGTGTTTTGAGCCTTATCCATGAGCAGAGCCCAGATATTGCCCAGGGTGTTGATCAGTCCTATGACACACAAGCAGGGCGTACCACTGACCCGCTTGATCTTATCGGCGCAGGCGATCAGGGTATGATGTTTGGTTTTGCCTCTGACGAGACCGATGTTCTTATGCCAATGCCAGCTTACCTGGCTCAGCGTCTGGCTCAGCGCCTCTCAGAGGTGCGTAAGTCTGGCGAGGTTGAGTACTTACGTCCAGATGGTAAGACTCAGGTTACCGTTCGTTATGAGGACGAGAAGCCCGTTGAGGTCACAGCCATTGTTGTCTCCACGCAGCATGCCCCAGAGATTGAGGACATGTCCGTTATCAAGCAGGACATGATTGACCACGTTATTGCTCCTGTTATGGGTGAGGTCAACATTGCTTGGGACAACGCAGACATTTACGTCAATCCAACTGGCCGCTTTGTTGTTGGTGGACCTATGGGAGATACTGGTCTTACCGGTAGAAAGATTATTGTTGATACCTACGGCGGTATGGGTCGTCATGGTGGCGGCGCTTTCTCCGGAAAGGACTGTACCAAGGTTGATCGCTCAGCAGCATATGCAGCTCGCTGGGTTGCCAAGAACGTTGTAGCAGCTGGTCTTGCAAAGAAGTGTGAAGTTCAGCTTGCCTACGCCATTGGCGTTTCTCATCCACTGTCTATCATGGTTGATACCTTTGGCACTGGTATTGTTGACGATGCTGTAATTGAGCAGGCTATCGAGAAGGTCTTTGATCTTCGTCCTGGTGCCATTATTAGAGATCTTAAGCTGCGCCGTCCTATCTTCTCTAAGACAGCAGCATATGGTCACTTTGGTCGTAAAGACCCAGACTTCACCTGGGAAGCAATTGACCGTGTTCAGGAGCTTAAGGACGCAGTTTTTGCACTTCAGGCATAACGTTCTTACAAGGTAATCTTGTACAACCTCATAGAACCTTCTTCCAGCACCACCTCAAAACCTGGGGTGGTGTCTGTTATTTGCGTAATACCTCTGAAGGTTCCAGGTTTGTAGGTGCTGGTAACAGCGTTGGAGTAATCAACAACGTTGTTCAGAATAAGGACGTACTGCACGTTAAGGTCATGTGCCGTCTGAAGTGCCTCAGGGTCGCTGGCAATGCGATTAAGACGTTTGCGAAGAATTGCGCTTGCAGGACGTTCTGAGGCGTCATAGCCGTTAGGGAAGCGCCAGAGCACGTGAAGGTCGTTAGTGCCATATGCCCAGAGGCTGCCATCTTGAGGTAGGTTGGCAATAACGGCACCCGCAGGAACGGTAAGCTCTACGCGGCGCAAAAACTCAAGTTCCTCTGATGTCAAAATGTAGTGATCACCATAGGCCTTCTCGGAAGCTTGTTTTAAACGCAAGAGCAGCAGGAATTGGCTCTTCCGATTTAAGGTTTGGCATAGGGACCACATAGTTGAGCACAACTACGCACACTATAATTGCACCAACAATCAGAGGTTTAGCCAAAACGTTGCAAAAGACGCAGGTCTGAACCTTAGTTTGAGCCTGATTTTGGCGCTGAGCAATTTTTTCTCGCCAAGAGGCAAATGTTTCCAATGCAGCTTCGGCAAGGGTTGCTAGGCCAAGTGCTGCCAGCGGAATTGCCATAATGACGCAGCTAGCGGCAATGCGGAACGGATCGGTATACCAAAATCCCGAGAGATATCCCTTCAGAGGAACGTCAAACGTAATAATAAAAATGCAGAGTATAGACAGGTACATAAAGGCAGATACCATCCATCGAGCCTGCTTGTGCTTAAACGTCCATACAGCGCCTATAAGCACGCAGATTGAAAGTATCGGTTGTGGAGAAACAAGCTCTCCACCTGCGTACGACTGTCCAATAAAGTCTATGCCAAGGGCGTGCAAAATAGCATCTTGCAGGCTAGAGTAGGCGCTCCACCAGAAATTGAGAGCCACGCCTCGAACAATCAAAACGTAGTAGAAAACAGACCAAATAACCAGCGCAAAGATAAAGAATGCGTATGCCAGCGTGACAGGCTTGATTTGTTTTCCAAAGAGAATAACTCTGCGTTTTGATTCTCCAATGCGCGCAAAACTCCAAGGCAAAAGCACAACAATTGACGAGAAAATCGTGGAAGGATGCAAGATAAAGAGGGTAATCAAGCCAAGAACAAATATGACAATAAGCCAGATGAGGTCGTGTTTTGGTGTTTTTGAGCGAGTCATCTGCATAAAAATCCACCAGATAGAAGGCATTACACAGAAGGCTACGGTGTTAGGAAAGATTGGTCCATAGATGAGAAGCGACCAAGGGAAAACAAAAAATGCTAGGCAAACAAAAGCTCCACTGATAAGCGCAATGCGATGTTTAGGAAGAACTTTTGCAATAAGTGAGCAGATTGAGAGCGGAAAGATAATTGCTGCACTGACAAAGTTGAGTGCATTACCTGCAATAGGAACGGTTGTAGAAACAAGCTGCGTTGTTAGTGCAACAATGATGTTCCAGCCTGAAGGATAAAATCCCGAAGTCCCCGGCTCCCAAGGTGTAATTGAAGCTTCTACGGTGCTGTAGAAGTCATAGTGAATTGATGAGTACTTTTGAGACTCAATCATTGCCTGCGTGACATCTAAGTGATGCACAATGTCCCAGCCCTGAACAAAGGAGCTGGCAGACGGCAGGGTAGGTAAGAAGAGGAGTCCTACGGTAAGGAGACCAACCGCAACATACAGAAGGGGCATCCAGAAAGGGAGTTCTTCGCAGATAAATGCTGGTACAGGGCTAATTGATTGCTTGCCAACGCGTATTGCTTCGGATTTGACGGGTTTCTCGCTCCTGAAATCCTCTTTGTGTTTGGGTGCAACATAAAAAACGTAGCCATTGACTAGAGCTGCGATAAGCAGTGGAACAAGAACCATTACAGCCAAGGGGATGGGAATGTTAAGCGCGCTGAAGATTTCTCCCTCAATAAAATAGAGTGCGCAGCTGACCAAAGGAGCACTAACAAGTGCCCAGGGCTTTGGCATGCCGGAAGCATGCAACAAAATGACGCCCGGCACGTAGAGTAGGGCAATAATGACAACTACACTTTGGAAGAACTCAAGCCACATCCTGATCCAATCAAGGTGTTAGTAAAAATTCTTATACTTCTGGGTCACGCGACTGGGCGTGACAGTTATTTCAAACAGACTGGTCTATTTTACGATAGAAGCAAAAGTGGTGTTGAGATAAACAAAAAGGACTTCCGAAGAAGTCCTTGAACATTTGGTAGCCCGT
>CAKAPZ010000027.1 GCA_916720015.1 uncultured Atopobium sp.
AAAGTGTGATAAGTCCAGTTTTTATGCGGATAACTAGATTTTTATGCTATTTTTGCATATAAAAATTAATAAAGAAGTTTCATAAATTTGGGTTTGTGCGGAGGTTTTCTATTAATGATAAAATAATTAAGAATAAACGCTAATCCTTAGGAGGTAAGAAATGTTTAAGTTTCTAAAGAAAAAGAAAAACAATATCAACTGTGAAACAGAAACAGATAAAAACAAAATAACGAGAGATAGATTTCAAGGATATTTAAACCTAGTAAATAATAATTATTGGGGGCATGATTCAGCACAATGTGCACAAGTTTTCATCGAAATCATAGTTGAACATCTAAACTATGAGGAAGCTTTACAAGTCCTTGAGAAGGGGCATCATGCGCAAGATAATTCCTTAATAGAAGAAATTTATTCGAAAATTGAAAGTTGCTTATTCTTAAATAGAAAAACAATTCCTATAGAAAAAGAACCTATTAAGATAGATATTAATAAATTACCTATTTTACTAAACCCTTGGAATGGAGAAAGAATACTCGATAATTTTATACGTATAAACAATAATAATGTGTTTGATGGTGTTCGTTTCAGTTGGAATATACAAAATCATTATTTATATCCAATGAATATAGTTGTTTGTACAGGCGGCAACCATTCTCAATTATCTGCGAGATACCAAAACAAAGGGGAAACTGTAATCAATGAAGTAAAAGATTTTACATCACTTTATGATAAGGTAAAATTCGATGGTGCTAATTATATTAAAGCTGAGGACAATACAATTATTGAAATGGAATATGATGAAAACATATTGTTTTATTCTGGAGTGATTTTTGAATTGGGGAGATATTTACTCGATGGAAATTACTCAAATTCAATCTATGAGAGATAGCATACCTTTTAACGATAACCTTAAGCTATCGTTAAAAGGTTTATTGATATATTCCCACATACGAACTCAACTACTTGACATACTTAGTGTTCACTCGTTTCATGTGGAGTGCGTTGTGGTGCTTTCTCGGGCTTAGATTAAAGACACAAACTGATTCGAGCAGCTATGAAAACGATAGAATTTGGAAAACAACATAACGACGTAATCATGTTGCTTCACGGCGGCGGTTTGTCTTGGTGGAACTATAAAGCCGAGGCTGAACTACTGAAGAATCAATATCACGTTGTGCTGCCAATCCTTGACGGACATGCAGGCAGCGACAATGATTTTATAAGTATTGAGAAAAACGCAAGTCGGATCATTTCTTTTATTGATAAAGAATTTGGAGGCTCGGTCCTACTTATTGGAGGGCTGTCCCTTGGCGCACAGATTTTAGTAGAAATGCTGACGCAACGAAACTCAATTTGTCAAAACGCCGTCATTGAAAGCGCGTCTGTCATTCCGTCCAAGCTGACAAATGCCTTGATTAAACCAACGTTTTCTCTAAGTTATGGCTTAGTAAAAAAGAAGAGCTTTGCTCAGATGCAATTTGATTACCTTCATATCCGTAAAGATTTATTTGAAGACTATTATCGGGACACATCACAAATCTCAAAAGAGAACATGATTGCATTCTTGGAAGCAAATACATCCTATGAGATAAAACCCGGCCTTCAGAATGCTCACACTAAAGTCCGTATACTTGTCGGAGGAAAAGAGCAGAAAAAGATGAACTGCTCAGCAGAACAATTGCATAAAGCACTGCCTGATAGCATTCTTGAAATTAAGAAAGGCTTATATCACGGCGAGTATTCCATCAATCACCCCGAAGAGTATACAAATGAACTTCTAGACATGATTTGCTACATATTAAATAAATCAGCATGACTTCCCGTACGAGAAGCAACAAGTATAAGCTCGTCTTTATGAATAGCATAAATCAAAAGCCAGTCTGGTTGAATATGGCATTCTCTAAACCCTTGGTAGGATCCAGTAAGAGCGTGGTCTTTGTGTTTTGGGTCTAAAGCTTCCCCAGCGCAGAGTATATCAAGCACCTCTTGAAGTGGAGATGTATCAAGACCTCTCTTTTTAATGCGCTTATAATCTTTCCGGAACTTAGAAGTTGCTTGAAGTTTAAGCATATAACTTAAACCCCTGCATTGAGATCTTTAAACAGCTCATCTGTGGTGTTGTAGGATGTTGCTTGAATTTTACCTGACATGATATCTCGTGCTTCTTCCATAGCAGCCAGTGTCTCAGCATTAAACTTTGGGACTTCCACTTTAAAAGGAAGGCCGCGGTGCAAAACGCACTGGCGTAAGAAGATGTTTACGGCACTTGACATATCGATGCCGAGTTCTTTAAACAGTTCATTTGCTTCTGTTTTGACATTACTATCAATGCGAATTTGAGTAGGACTTGTTGCCATAGTATCAGCTCCTTTTTTAGGTGATTTTGATACAAATGGTATACGTTGTCAAGCAATAAACAGATGTATTATCAATTTGTTATGTTTGTCCGACGTTATTTTTTCCTTGAATTCTCAAAGCAAGTGCAATGTTTAATGATGGTAGACTTCTCAAAGGCACTTACAACCCAGGAGCTCCCATGATTATAAAAAACGAAATACCTCTTTTAGAATATGACGATGCCTCCCCAGAGGTTATTTCAGCAGATCACGAATGGACCGCAGGTCAGCTACCAGAAAAGTGCCTCTTTGCATTTCTTGGAGACGTTGTCCATGATTACGCCAACCAGCACGGAGCAGAAGTCGTAGAAACAATCGTGACCGTTTCTCGAGACATTAAAGTCTACGTTTTAGATTCATATGGCGAGAAAATCTGTTTAGTTCAATCCCCTACTGGATCTGCTTCATCCACACAGGTAATGGACATATTGGTTACCTGTGGATGTAAGAAAATAATTGCAGTTGGTTCTTGCGGTGTTCTAAAAGAGATACAAGAAAATGCTTTTCTCGTCCCAACTAAAGCTCTTAGAGCGGAAGGGACGTCCTATCACTATCTTCCAGCATCAAGATATATAGAGCTTGATAAGGAACCAATTTCTGTCATAGAAGAGACCTTCAAAAAAGACGGTCTCCCTTTTGAGACGTGTACCACCTGGTCTACTGACGGTTTCTTCCGTGAGACAAAGGACATGGTTAAGTATCGCCTGCAAGAAGGATGCTCAGTTGTAGAAATGGAATGCTCGGCACTTGCTGCTTGCTGCAGAAAACGAGGGGCACAGTTTGGACAGTTCCTTTTTACGGCAGACTCTTTAGCAAACGTTCACGAATATGACGAGAGGGACTTTGGCAAAGATTCGCATGAAAAGGCACTGCTTCTTGGTCTGGAGATAGTAAAGAACTTTACCTAAACCATCGCTGGACATCCACGCTTGCTGCGTTTCATAAAATTTAAGCGTACAATTGTTAGCATGTTCTAACTGGCTTTTCATCAGTGTGTTTTTACGACTAGTGAGGCTCATATGAAAGTGCAGCAGCTCATCAAAGAAACGTGCAGGATAGTCTCTGAAGACCTCGGCAAAGCAAAAGCAGATCAAATTGCGCAGATGACTCAAAAACGTTACGAGGCGCTTTGTGCAGAAAATGCATTAGATTCCAAGGAGCTTCGCGCTCACTCTTACAAGCGCATTTACCCTGGTATTGCTGTATATGAAGCTCTGCGCGCAGAGGGCATCCCACAAGAAAAGGCTGTCTGGTATATTCGCGAATATTTCCAACGATTCGCTGCCAAACGAGTCCCGCTCTTCCAATGGGCCATCAAAACGTTTGGTCTTGCACGCAAGTTTCCTCGCCTCTTTAAATCAGGTATCGAGAAAAGCTGCACATCAAGCGCAGGATTTGCCTTTGAATATCCGGAAAGTCATGGTAACGAAGCTCGCCTCACTATTGTAAGCTGCCCCTACTACGAGATAACCAAAAGATACGGCTGCCCCGAAATAACCGCTGCATACTGTGATAGTGACGATGCAGGATACGGTAATCTGCATCCTCAACTTATCTGGGGCCGTACAAAAACCATAGGTCACGGTAGCGATTGTTGCGATTTTCTCTTAGAGTATAAAGAGAGTTAATCGCAGGTAGACGCTGTTTGCCTGCACCGTCGCTAAAATTTTGTCATCTACATGACGCGCTTTGAGCACGTTTACTAGGAGCTTTTTATGCAAGAAAATCGCATGTTTTCCGACGTCAAGCTAGCAAAGAGACTAACTCCAGCTTGGCTTAGTCCCTTTTTAGCTGTGTTCTTGTTGGTCGTTGGGCAAATTATTGGCGCTATTGTAATGACCATCTCAGCAGCTCTTATTATTGCCCCTTACTACATGGCGCACCCAGATCTTCCAGATCGCCTTTCCGATTCCCTCAATCTGAGAGAGATTTTTGGAGACTACTATCTTCTGATAACGCTTCTTTCCTTTGTCTTTATTGCAGGTCTCTTTTTCCTGTGGGTAAAACTCTTTGAAAAACGTCCGATTGTTACCCTAGGATTTTACAAAGACAACTGGAAGAAAGAGCTGCTCAAAGGCTTTGGTCTAGGAATTCTTCTCTTCTCTATTGTGATGCTGATTCTCATTTTGACCGGATCTTATCAATTAGTTGGCACTACTTTTACGCCTTATGCATTCGGCTTTGTTCTTCTCACCATTCCGTTTTGGCTGATTCAGGGCGGAACAGAAGAACTTATCACGAGGGGCTGGCTTCTTCCTGTCATGGCAGAGAAGTCCAACAAAATTATTGCAATCGTGGTTTCGAGCAGTCTATTTGGTCTTCTCCATATGTTTAACAGCGGCTTTACCATGCAGTCCCTGATTGACCTAATTCTTTTTGGCGTCTTGGAAACGTTCTACATCATCAAAACAGACAATCTCTGGGGAGCTGCTGGCATTCATGGAGCTTGGAACTTTGCCCAAGGCAATATCTTTGGCGTTCTGGTAAGCGGTAGCACTACAGGCAGTTCTTTGCTGCAGTTTGCTCCTGGCAGTGGCCCGGATTGGCTTACCGGCGGTAGCTTTGGCGCAGAAGGTTCCATCGTTTGCACGATTGTTATGCTGGTAACCATTCTGATTCTTGCCTATCAGCTCAAGAAATCGGGCAAGCTCTTTGTAAAGAAATCTGACGAGAAACCCGCTGAGGCCGCAGGTGTAGATCAGTAAATTTCATACTACGCCGAGTCTCACAGAAAGTTTGACCTTCTCGTCCACTTCTCCTGCACCTTAAGGAGAAGTGGATTGTGTATATACGGTCAATTTGCAGCTTGAACAGCAAATCCTTCTCGCCATTTATTATGATTTACCTATCTTGTTGCTGTTTGAGGAGAAATAATGCGCGCTAAGAAAGTTTTGAGCATTTTATTTGCTCTTGCTCTTATTTTGAGCAGTCTGCCTGCATCCGCTATTGCAGAGTCTATTGAAGATGCGGGTAAATACTCCGTTGTTGTCTCGTACGTTAACGTATTAAACGACGAAGAGATTCACGCTCCTTCTAAACAAGTTGTAAATGAGGGAGAATCTTGGTCTGTTACCTCTCCTACAATCACCGGCTATGACCTGGAAGATCCTGCTCAAGCAACTGTTACTGGCGTTGCTTCTGGCTCAGATCACTACATTAAACAGACCGTCTATTACATGCCTGGTTATGTTACCTACACCGTTAAGCGCATGAAGGAAATGACTACCGGCAATTATGTTGAGGCGTCCTCCGAAGAAAATTACGGTGTGCCCGATTCGATTGTTACCGCTTCCGATGTCACCTATCCAGGTTTTGTGCGCACAACTACAGACCTTTCGCTCAAGGTTACCGCAGATGGCAAGGCTGTTAAGTACATCTATTACGATCGCAATCCTCGCAGCGCAATCTACTTCTCAACTTCCGGCAGTGAGCTGTCTCCTGTAATTGGAAATCCAGGAGATCCTGTTCCTGCCGTCCCTAATCCAACACGAACTGGTTATACCTTTGCTGGTTGGGACCTTAATGACGATGGCATTGCAGATTCTTTGCCCGCTACCATGCCTCAAGAGCCTGTTACTGCAAAAGCACTTTGGACTCCAGCAACAGCAACGTATCACTACGCCTATTTTATTCAGGATCCAAACAACCCTTCTAACTACAACTACGTTACAACCACCGCAGCTTCCGGAACTGTTGGAACAATGACTGCAACTGCTCCCGTCCAACCAAATACAGGCGTTTTCCGCTTTGAAACATACAGTCACGAGAGCGATCCAACTCCTATTGCAGCAGATGGTTCCACCACTATTAACGTTTACTACAACCTTGCAACTATCACCGTCAATGTGCGTCCAAAGAGAAATGGCTCCATTCTTGCAACGCTTACGCTTCGTTATGGTGAGTCGTTTAATCCTTACGCCATCAACCCCAATACCGGCAACAAGTACAGCGACGACATGCTCGCTGCCATGCGTGCAGACGACCCTTCTGGAACCTACTATTGGTACGGCATAATCCCTGGTGTTGGCGGTACTGCAACCACTTTCCAAGCAAAAACAACTGACCCAGGATCCAAAATTACTGCAGATAATGTGCTTGAAATTTACGGCCGCTATACCAATTCCACTGCTCTTGGTCCACGTTACCGCTTCTACTACTATCAAAACCTTGATGGTACCTACGATATGGACGGAGACCACACGCTTTCTCGACCTGGCATGATTACAGAGATTGCTAGAAACGGTGGTGACGGCTATCTTGAGAGTGAGAATAGACATCCTGGTTTTTCGTATGACGGCTACCGCATGAGCATTGGCCATTTTGATGGAACCAATTACGATACGCTCGGTTGGACCAGTTGGCAGCCATACAACTACGACTATCTCATCACTGATTACAATTCCAACTTGATTGAGCACCGCTATAAGCGCAACACCTATACCGTTACTTACGTAAGCTCTGGTACAACTGTTGCTACGCACTCTCATCTCTTTGGAGAGCCCTTTAATGCCAGCACCGATGTTCCTGGCGCTTCTTTAACTTCTCCACGTCCTGGTTATGTTTTCAAGGGCTGGTACGACAATTCAGAGACTGTGGGCACTCCTGTTACCGACACCACTATGCCCGCAACTAATATGGTGCTGTATGCCAAGTGGGCGCCTCTGACCGCAACCGTTACCTTTGACTCTGAGGGTGGTTCACCAGTCAACTCGCAGGAGCTTACCTACGGAGATGCAGCTACAAAGCCCGCTGATCCTGTACGAGAGGGCTATACCTTTGCTGGTTGGATTCTCTATACCAACGGAAACCCCTCTGTATACAGCTTCTCTGCAGCAGTTACAGGTGACATTACCCTCCACGCACTCTGGAAGAAGAACGATTCTTCCGTCTCCTACACGGTCATTCACCAGACAGACGATGGTCAGATTCTCTCAACCACAACTGAGACTGCTCCAATCGGTTCTCTTGTCAGCAAGTGGGCTCTCGACGCCGCTGATCGCGGAGACTACGCCTATGTAGACGTTTCTTCTCGCTCTATGGTTCTTGATGAGAATGTCGAGAATAACGTCTTGACCTTCACATATAGTAAGGAAGCTCGCTACAGCTATACCGTCCATTACGTTGACGCACAGACCGGCGAGCAAATTCATTCCGACGATGTTATTGGTAGCCAGACGCTCAACCTGCAGAATGTTTCTGCTCGAGAGATTGACGGTTACACACTTCAGGGAGATAGCACCGGATATGTTTCTGCTGACCAGCTTGAATACACGTTCTACTACACAAAGAACCCTGAAGCACCTGCGGCACCTCAGACTCCAGCAAAGCGTAAGAGCGCTCTGCCCGAGACTGGCGACGCTTCAAGCGTGATTCTTGTTAGTACAGCCCTAACCTCTGTGGCTTCCTTGGGAACTTCTCTTGTTTTGCATCGCAGGAAGCGTAACTAGAAGTAAAAGACAGCATTAACGCAAGCAAAACCCGAGCGCTTTGGCACTCGGGTTTTTTGTTGCATATTCTTGGAGTAGCTACAGGCGGGCACAACTCTACAATCAGAAAAGCCTAATGAGGCTCATTACTTTAGCCATAAATCTGTAAACCAATCTTCACAACTAAAGCAACAGTATTAAATTTCGATTTCACAGGTAGTTTGATTTTCTCGTTACCTCATCCTTGTAATTAAAATAACGAAGGAGGAGGTGTTTTATGTCAAAGAAACAAATCAATCTATTTGTAGGATCTGTCGGAGCTTTTATCGGAGTATTTGTTTTTATCGCTTATATTCCACAAATTATTGCAAATCTACAGGGAGTAAAGGCTCAACCTTTTCAACCGCTATTTGCAGCAGTTTCTTGTCTCATTTGGGTCATCTATGGTTGGACTAAAGAGCCCAAAAAGGACTGGATTCTCATTATTCCAAATACTGCTGGTGTAATTTTAGGTGGATTAACATTCCTCACCGCTTTATAGTGATTAAGCAGCAAGTTTAATTTAGAAATCCGACAGCATCTAATGGTGATGTCGGATTTTAATTAACACGCATCTCACCTCTGTAGCCATTCTTGACACTTTTTTCGTTCTACATCATAAACAAACTCAACAAACTAATTCTTAGACGTCCATTCCCGGAAAGCCAATCTGTCGCAGCGCCTCATACAGCACAATGGCGGCAGCGTTTGAAACGTTAAGCGCACTGACCGAGAACTCGTTAGGGTCAATGAAGTTTCCGCAGATATCCTGCCGCAAAAGCGCTAGATGAGCGTATTGGTCATCACCGTCAAGTGCATCGTGCTTTTGACTCCAGTCCTCACGATTAACCAGGCTTGCGGAGTCTTGCAACATTGGGATTCTCTCACACTCGTCAGCATGCTGGGCCAGGAGTTCCTCGGATAATCCCAAGCTTTCTTTGCCAAAGATAAGGTAATCCCCATCGCGATACGTTGCCTGAGTATAGATCTTCTTAGCCTTCTTGGTAAGGAAGTGTAGCGGTGACCTGCCGACTGTAAAAGTGCAGTTGGTAGCGCTGTCAGCCATGGCAACAGCGTCGTGTGCGGCGTCCGCAGCTGGTGAACCAGACGCTTGGGCTAGACCGTTCTTCTCCAGAAATTGATCCCAGTTGTCGTAGACAGAAACGTTAAGGCTTTGCCAATAGGCCATACCTGCTCGTTTAAGGCTTTTGTCATCAAGCGAGAAGCCCAATGGGCCCACTAAGTGCAAGTGAGTCCCGCTCACTACGCAGGTACGGCCAATGTTTCCCGTGTTTGCGGGAATCTCGGGCTCTACCAGTACAACGTTGAGCATAGGTTATGCCAGAACAAAGCTGGTCAGGAAAGCGATGAGTCCACCCAGTGCCATGGTGGCTGGCAGCGTCACAAACCAGGCGGCGATAATCTTGCGCGCAACTCCCCAGCGTACGGAGCTTCGACGACGAGCAGATCCCGCGCCCATGATGGATGTGGTAATAACCTGCGTAGTTGAGACTGGTGCGCCAAGAGCGGTCATGATCTCGATTGCAACGGTTGAGCTTGTCTCCGCAACAAAACCGATGACAGGATTGAGCTTGGTGACACCGTCTCCAACGGTACGCATGATGCGGCCACCACCAATGGAGGTGCCTAGCGCCATAGTTGTAGCGCAAAGCAGTTTGACCCACAGAGGAATGCCCATGGAAGGATCGTGCAGACCTGCGGTTACCAGCGCTAACGTGATGATTCCCATAGTCTTCTGAGCATCGTTGTTGCCGTGACTGTATGCCATAAACGCAGCTGAGAGCACCTGAAGACGGTGGAAGAGACCGTTTGCCTTTTTAGGTGGCCAATCAGCAAAGATCTCAAATACCAGCTTCATAATGAAGTAGCCCAGAGCCATACCAATAAGTGGCGAGGTAAACAGAGGGATAACAACCTTCTCGATAACTCCCGCCCAAAGAATGTGGCCTGTGCTGCCTGTAAATACGATGGTTGCGCCAATAAGGCTGCCGATAAGCGCATGCGAAGACGAACTTGGAATTGAGAACCACCAGGTAAAGAGGTCCCAAATGATAGCGCCCATCAACGCGGCAAAAATTACGTAGAGCTGGAGCTGAATGTCAACCAGACCAGACGCGATGGTCATAGCGACCTTCTCGCTCATAAGCGCGCCGATAAAGTTCATGATAGCCGACATGATAATTGCCGTGCGCAAAGGCAATGCCTTGGTATACACCGTGGTTGCAATAGCGTTTGCGGTGTCGTGGAAACCGTTGATGAACTCAAATATCAGAGCGGAAACAAGTACCGCAATAAGCAAGATGCTAGCCATTTTTCACGATGACATTCTGAACAGCGTTTGCAACATGCTTGCAAGCGTCAAGGGTTGACTCAAGTCTATCCAGAAGGCTCTTCCACTTAAGAACCTCAAT